>JAAUTF010000167.1 GCA_012031775.1 Candidatus Altimarinota bacterium
CGTGGGCGATAAATCATTTCAGCAGGCCGTCATCATGTCGTTGATCGACTGGCCGGCCATGCCGAAAAAAAAAACGGAATCCGAGGGCAGCTTCCTAAGTTTCGCCGCCTGGCGCGAAGGAAGATTGCCTCATTATCAACCCAGCCTGGGCGAACTGGCCCGGGACTGGTCCGAAGACCTGGGAGACGCCGCCAAACAATACCTGGCTGAATTTCCCGAACGTTTCAAGTCACGCATTAACTAGGTTTTATCGTAGGAGCAGCAGAGCATGGGCAACATCAACATGCAAATGACGTCCGACGATAAAGGCCTGGACAAGGCCTACGCCAAGCTCGAAAAAAATAATGCCAAGCTTGAAGCCGATTTGGCCAAACTGAAAGAGCAAAGCGAAAAGGCCACCAAAGCCCAACAAGAAGGGCTCGACAAATCCAACGCTATTGCCAGTAAATTTCAACTTGGTTTGCAAGCAATTTCCGCCGGCTGGCAAATCGCACAAGCGGCGGTTGCGCAGTACAACACCGAATTGCAAAAATCGATTCAACTGGATGAGCAGATTAAAGCCAAGCAACTTACCGTTGGGCAAGCAACTGCGAATCTGGCTATCAATTTCGGCAAAGCTCCGCTGGAAGAATTTGATGCGTATACGCAGCGACTAATCAAGATCAGCAGCGATACAAAATTTGGCGATGCGGCGGCCATGATTCAGGCCGGGGCCAATGTGCTCAGTGGAACCAGCGGCAATCGCGAATTAACCGCCAACATTTTGCAACTTGCGGCCCCTGCGTTTCGCGCCAACCCGGCAGATTTGCCGGTTTTTGCTTCGTCGTTGGCGACCGTTACCAGTCAATCGGGCTCCAGCACGCTGGAGGACGTCCGAAAAGACATGGCCATAGTGTTGTCGACCATGAGTCAAGCTCGAATCGAAAATTTAGGCGCGTTCGCAAATGTGGCCCCGGCGCTGGGTTCTGTGTTGCAAAACGATACCAGCAATCGAACCGCGATTGAAAAAATGGCCGAAGCAGGGGCCGTCTTTGCCGCAATTGGCAATGTGCTGGGCGACACTCAAGGAGCAGTGACCAAAACTTCAGAAATCCAACTATCAAGTCAACTTGCCAAGTTACTGCCAGAAAATGATATTGTCGATTTTAACGGCAAGGTGGTCAGAAAAGGAACCGGCTTACAAACGTTGGATCAACGCATTACGGCTTTGCAAAATGATCAGCAGTTGCAACGCCAATTCTTCATGGGGGGCGATGGCTTTACGCCGGCCTCTTTTGAGGAGCAAAGCAAAGCGTCAATTTATGCCCTGTTAACCGATCCTAGCAGCACCGTTGCCAGGAAATATCGGGACGCAAAAGGTACGATTCAACCGGATTTAAGTTTAGTTCAGAATCTTGACGAACGAATGGCTAACGCCAGATTCTTGGGTTTCTTGACTGAAGAGAAAGGTCTAGCAAGTCGCCAGGAAGATTATTATCTGACCAATACAGAAGCCTCGCGTCGCTCGCTAATTCGCGATGAGGTGCAAGAAGCAATTACAGCAGGAGCCCCCAATCCGTTATTTGATTTTGCAGATCGGATTGTAGCCAGGACTGTTTTTGATGTTTTGATGGCAATAGGTGTCGATCCGGCTAGTGCTGGGCAAACAGCGTTATCTTCTATCGACTTGGGCGCACAAAGTGAGTCACCTTTTTTTTATGCCCGGCTTCGGTTCATTGATCGGTGCTAAAGGTGGCTCAACCGAGGTCTTGGAAGCGGCTGGCTATCGAGAAAGTGTACGCAAAACACTGGAAGACATTCGCGAAAACACTCGCAACGCATCTCCGCTTCCAACGGCTATGAAGGAGCGTAACTAATGGCCGCGCTGTCGTACTTGGGGCCGTTCTCGTTTTTGCGGCTGTCGATGCCGCCGCTGCCGCACAAGCCGCATGGCTGCTACGCCCGCCCCGGCCCGCGCCGAGTTGCTGCGGAAAGCTGCAGCCTGATGGTCGAGCGCCGCGAACGCCTGGCTACGATCATGACACTCGAACAGGGCAAGCCGCTTCACGAGGCGCGCGGCGAGATCAGCTATGCCGCCAGCTTTCTGAACTGGTTCGCCGGCGAGGCCGAGCGTATCTAGGCGAGATCGTGCCCGCCAGCGCTGCCAATAAACGTATCTTCACACTACGCCAGCCGGTTGGCGTGACGGCACTGATCACGCCGTGGAATTTCCCCGCCGCCATGCTCACGCGTAAGCTCGGCCCCGCGCTGGCCGCCGGTTGCACCGTTGTCTGCAAGCCCGCCGAGCAAACGCCGCTGAGCGCGCTGGAGCTTGGCCGTATCTTCGTTGAGATCGGTCTGCCGCCCGGCGTGCTTAATATCGTCACCTGCCAAGACCCGCAGCCCTTCGCCGCGACGATCTTTGCCGACAAGCGCGTGCGCAAGATCAGCTTCACCGGCAGCACCGAGGTCGGTAAAACGCTGCTTCGTCAGTCTGCCGATACCGTCAAGCGCATTTCGCTCGAACTTGGCGGCAACGCGCCCTTTATCGTTTTCGACGACGCCGATTTCGAGGCGGCCGTCAACGGTGCGATCGCCTCGAAGTTTCGTAACGCTGGCCAGACCTGTGTGTGTGCGAACCGCATTTTTGTGCAGCGCGGTGTCTACGAGCGCTTCGCCGAGGCCTTCACCGCCCGTGTGCGCACATTACACGTCGGCAACGGCCTTGAACCCGATACCGCGATCGGCCCGCTGATCGACACCGCCGCTCGCAGCAAGGTCGCTGACCACGTGAACGATGCGCTGCGCTCCGGCGCGACGCTGCTCAGCGGCGGCACGCCTTTCGGCAATGGCGCAGGCACTTTCTGGACACCTACCGTGCTGGCCAATGCGCGCCCGCAGATGCTGGTAGCGCGCGAGGAGACCTTCGGGCCGGTGGCACCGCTCATCCCCTTCGACAGCGAGGAAGAGGTGCTACACAGCGCGAATGATACTGCCTTTGGCCTCGCTGCCTACTTCTTCACCCGCGACATCAGCCGCGTCTTTCGTGTTGCCGAAGGCTTGGAGTACGGCATTGTCGGTGCGAACGACGCCCTGCCTTCTGTTGCTCAGGCTCCCTTCGGCGGTATGAAGCAGAGCGGCCTTGGGCGCGAAGGTGGCTCGATGGGTATCGATGAATACTTGGAGATCAAGTACCTGTCGCTTGCGCTCTGATTTTACACGATTAACGACAACGATAGGCCCTGCGTACCTCGTGTAATGGTACGCACCGCAGAGGATACGGAGGGCGCAGAGCAATTTGAGTTGCCAAACTTTGCTCACCATTTATGCCCTTGGCATACTCTGCGCCTGCGGCGGCAAAAAAGTACGGCCTTCTTGGCTAAAGCTGCTACAATAACATGTATTCCAATCGTTCGCTGCGAGGAGGCACCGATGGGCACCGATGGCCTGAGCTATGTCAGTGGGACGAGCACGAAGCCGCTGCTCGGCACGACGATCGGCGCGCTGTTCGATCAGATCGTCGAGCGCTTTCCGGACAACGAGGCGCTTGTCGCACGCCAGCAGAGCCAGCGGTTTAGCTACGCTCAGCTGCATCAGGCGGTCGAGCGCTGTGCCCGCGGCTTGCTCGCCATTGGCCTCGGCAAAGGCGAACGCATCGGCATTTGGTCGCCCAACCGCGTCGAGTGGACGATCGCGCAGTTCGCCACGGCCAAGATCGGTGCTATTCTGGTGAATATCAACCCCGCGTATCGCCTGCACGAACTCGAATACGTGCTCGTGCAAGCGGGTTGTAGCGCGCTGATTATCGCGCCCGCGTTTAAAACGTCCAACTATACGCAGATGCTCTATGATCTCGCGCCGGAGCTGCACCACGCCGCGCCGGGGCCAGCTCGCTGCGGCAAAGCTGCCCGATCTACGCACGCTGATCCGGCTCAGCCGCGAGCCAAGCCCCGGCATGTTCAGCTGGGATGACGTGCTGCAGCGCGCTGATGAAGTACCAGCGCCGAACTGCACGCTCGCCAGCGCCGCTTGCAGTTCGACGAGGCGATCAATATTCAATATACCAGTGGCACTACCGGTTTCCCCAAGGGGGCCACGCTCAGCCATCACAATATCCTCAACAATGGCTACTTTGTCGCCGAGGTGATGGGTTTTACCGACCAAGATCGGCTTGTCATTCCAGTGCCACTGTATCATTGTTTTGGCATGGTGATGGGCAATCTTGGCTGTGTCACGCACGGTGCCACCATGATCTATCCGTCTGAGGGGTTTGATGCACGCGCCGTGCTCGAAGCGGTGCAAGAGGAGCGCGCCACTGCGCTTTTTGGTGTGCCCACGATGTTTATTGCCGAGCTTGAACATCCTGAGTTCGCTCACTTCGACCTGCGCTCGCTGCGTACCGGTGTGATGGCTGGCTCACCATGCCCGATCGAGGTGATGAAAAAAGTGCAGACGGCGATGCATATGCGCGATGTCGAGATCTGCTATGGTATGACCGAGACCAGCCCGGTCAGCTTTCAGACGCGCATCGGCGCACCGCTTGAAAAGCAGGTTGGCACGGTTGGCCAGATCCACCCGCACGTTGAAGTGAAGATTGTCGATCCCGAGAGCGGTGAGGTTGTGCCGATCGGCAGCCCCGGCGAGCTCTGTACCCGCGGCTACAGCGTGATGCTCGGCTATTGGAACAACCATGAGGCCACGCAGAAGGCGATCGATACGGCGCGCTGGATGCACACCGGCGATCTGGCGGTGATGGACGACGAGGGCTACGTCAATATTGTCGGGCGTATCAAAGATATGATCATCCGCGGCGGTGAGAACATCTACCCGCGCGAGATCGAGGAGTTTCTCTACACACATCCTAGCATCAGCGATGTGCAGGTCATCGGCGTGCCCGATGCGCGCTACGGCGAGGAGATTATGGCCTGGGTCAAGCTTAAAGCCGGTGCGCAGCTCGATATCACTGCGCTACGCGCCTTCTGTCGTGATCAGATCGCGCATTACAAGATTCCGCGCTACCTCAAAGTCGTCGACAGCTTCCCCATGACGGTCACCGGCAAGATCCAGAAATACCTGATGCGCGAGCAGAGCATCCGCGAGCTACAGCTCGAAGCCGCCGATCTAGCAACAGCATAGCAGTGTCGTTTGAACCGCAACGCCTATACTTGTAACCTGTAACCTGATCTCCGGTTATGCGAGGAGCAATACCTGATGCCCGACCGCACTATCGTCTTGCCGTTGGCCAAAGTTATTATCGCCGCCGCCTGGGCCGACGGCGATCTGTCGACCGACGAGATCAATGAGCTAAAGACCATGCTCAATCGCCTGCCGCAGTCGGTGACGCGTAAAGATGTGCCGTATACCGCAGCTGAAAGCGCTACGCTCGATATTTACATGGCCGCACCTGTCTCGATCGAGGAGCGGGCGCGGTTGGTGAGTGAGCTGCAGAACACGCTGCAACACGATGGCGATCGGCAGCTAGCGCTGCACGCTATCGAGCAGGTGCTCAGTGCAGATCGGGTGATGACGCCCGAGGAGCGCAGCGCGCTTGATGAAATTCAGGCCGCACTCAACAGCGTCGATCTCAGCATCTTTGCCCGTATCGGGCGGCTTTTTCGCAGCCAGGCGCAGAGTGTCAGTGGCCCCAACCGCGAGCGCTACCTGGAGGATTTTCTCAACAACCGCATCTACTTTCAGGTGCGCCAGCGGCTTGGCCTTGCGGCCGACGCCGACCTTGGCGTGTCCGATGAGGCCGCCCGTACTCTTAGTCTGGCCGGTGGCCTCTTGGCCTATATCGCCAATGTCGATAAAAAGATTACGCCCGCCGAGCTGCAGAATCTGATCGAAACCTTAAAAATCGGCTGGAGCCTTTCCGACACCGCCGCCGCGCTTGTGGCCGAGGCCGCGATCTCCGAGATCACGCGCGACATCGATCTCTTTCAGTTGACGCGTGCGTATGGCGAGCGCAGCAGCGCGGAGGATCGTATTCGCCTGCTCGACGCGCTTTTTGCGGTTGCCGCCGTCGATGGCGAGATCAGTAGCGCCGAGCAAGCTGAACTCAGCCGCATTGCCTCGCAGATCTACCTCACTAGCGAAGATGTTGCCGCCGCGCGCATGCGCCGCCAGTCGGTGGCCTGAGCAGGCGCTGGCTAGGGCGCAGTAGAGACCAGCACGCCGGTCTCTACTGCGCCCTACGTGCTGCGGCGTGGTGCTACGCATACTGGTGCAAAACGCACACTGCGGGCAGTGCTACAAGGAGCGCGCTGCGCCGCTGATGCCGTGAGTGCAATTTCACATAACATAGGCGGTCGTCGTATTCCCGTATTGCGGCGCGCAATCTACAATCGCCCTACGCCTGCTGGGGCACCTCATCCGCCACTGGCAGTATCACCGCTGCCCTCGCCACTGGCACCGGGCGAAAGCCCTCGCCGAGCACCTCCTCGGCGCTGCCAATCACCACAAAGGCCTGCGGGTCGATGCCGCTGATCAACTGTTTGAGCGCGCCTACCTCGGCGCGTTCCAGCACACAGAGCAGCACAGCGCGGCTTTCACCGGTGTAGCCGCCATGGCCTTCTAGCACCGTGATGCCACGCCCCAGGCGGCTCAGCACCAGTTGCGTGATCGCTGTCGGCTGGCTGGTGATAATCAGTGCCTGGCGCGAGCCGTTGCCCGCCGCAAGCGTGTAATCGATCGCTACGCCAGCAATAAAAGCCACCAGTAAGGCGTAGAGCACTTTCTCTGGCCCAAAAGCGAAGAAGGCGATCACAAATACTAGTGCGTTCAACACAATGCTGCTCTGGCCGGGGCCGCACGCCGAAGCGTTTCTCGAGGTAGCGCGCCAGAATGTCGACGCCACCCGTCGTGCCGCCTGCGCGCAGCACCAGGCCGGTGCCGATGCCGTCGAGCAGGCCACCGTAAATGCTGTAGAGCAAGGGATCGGCGGTGATGTTCGGCACATATGGCTGTAACAGGTCGATGCCGAGCGCTACGACCACAGTGGCGTAAATAGTGCGAACGCCGAAGACAAAGCCGCCGAGCTCGCGGAAGCCGAGAACAAACAGCGGGATGTTGAGCACCAGCACCACGATGCCGATCGGCAGGCCGAAGAAGATATTCGTCAGCTGCGCCGCGCCCAGCACACCACCAACGATGACGTCGTTCGGCGTTAAAAACATTGTTACCGCCAGTGCCAGCATCAACGCACCGACTGTGAGCACGATGTAGTCGCGAATAGCCTGTAGTATCTTGTTACGCGTTTTCATCCCACCTTCTCCTCTATACAAGAAACGCGCACAATTGAACGCGCCGCATTGCGGCGCGTTCAGCTGTACAACCGCTTATTTTACAGGAGCTACGCGGTCGCCGGTGCGAGCCGCCTGCCTACCCTGTTAATCTGCCTGTGGCACGATGGAATTTGGTTGTTTCGTGGTGCAGTAGCAGCTTTGCTGCCACCGCACCACGAAACAACCGTTTGTACCGCGCTACCGCAGGCCAAAAAACCGCCGACTGCGTAAGTCCTTCTATTGTAGCCTTTGGCTTAGCTGCTCGCATCGGCGCAAAGGCGGATGCTTGGTATAATGTCGAGAAGAGTCTTTATACTGGCAGAAGGCAACGTGGCAATGGCTTGGAGCTTCGAGCATCTGGCAAATTGGTTACGCCCGGAATGGCGCGCTAGCTGGTGGCAATCTGTGCGTAGTCCGAGCGTCCTCCGTTCTCGGTTTTTGGCTCTTAGCCTTTGCGCGCTTATCTGTTGCCTATGGCCGAGCGCTCCAGCGGCAGCACAGCAGGCCCTGCCGCCCGTGCGTGATCTGCTGCTCGGCTACTCTAGCCAGGGCCGCCCGATCAATGCGGTGCAGATCGGCAGCGGGCCACGCAAGCTCGTCGTCGTCGGCGATACCCACGGTGGGCCGGAGGCAAACACCTATACACTCACGCTGCAGCTCGCCGAGCATTTTCGTGCTAACCCCGCCGAGGTGCCACCTGAGATCCGGCTCTACCTCATCCCCACGCTCAACCCCGACGGCCTTGCGCTTGGCACACGCTTCGATGCACAGGGTGTGGACTTGAATCGTAATATGAACACCAACCTCGATGCCTGCCCCGAGAACGACTGGAATGTTACCGTTCAGGGCGCGTATGGCCAGGTTTCCGATACCGGCGGCCCATTTCCTGACTCGCAGATCGAGAGCCGCCTGATCCGCAATTTCCTGCTCGACGCAGCTGGCGCAATTTTTATCCATAGCAACGCCGGTCTGGTCTTCCCGGCCTTCTGCGAGCACGCGCCCTCGAACCGTATGGGCCAGCTCTACGCCGAGGCGGCTGGCTATCTCTACAACCGCTACTGGCCGAACTACCAGATCACCGGCGGCATGCACGACTGGGCGGGCAGCCTGGGTATCGCTGCGATCACTCCCGAGCTGATCAGCGGTGTCAATACTGAATTTCCGCAGAACCTGGCTGGCCTGCGCGCAGTGCTGGCGAATTGGCCTGACGTATTGCCGACACCTGAGGATCGTATCGAGGCGAACGTGGTGCTGCCGGCGCTCCTCTGGCGCTACTGGAAAGCGCTTGGCGCTACAGCGGTTTTCGGCGCGCCGCTCGCGCCGGCACAGCCGACACCCGATGGCCTCGCGCAGACTTTTCGTAACGCCCGGCTCGAGCTACGGCGCTCGCTGGCCGATACACCGTATCTTGTTCAGGCCCAGCCGCTCGGCCGCCGTAGCGCCGAAATGCTCGCCTATGGCGGTGCGACGGCGCTCACGCCGACCGACCCGGCGACGGCACCGCGCTATTTCACCGAGACGGGCCACAGTTTACGCGAGAGCTTTCTGGTGTTTTGGGAGCGCGGTGGTGGTGCCGATGTTTTCGGCCTGCCGCTTTCTGAGGAATTTCCGGGCGCGCACTGCCGATCAGCAGCTGCGCATCGTGCAATATTTCGAGCGCGCTGTCTTCGCCTACTACCCCGAAGACGGCAGCGTGCGCCCCGAACCGCTTGGCTGGCAGCTTAACCAGCGCGAACAATGGGATACGCCCATATCACAACATACGGCGCGGTAGGGGCATAGCAGGCTACGCCCCTACCGCGCCGCGTTTTCTCGCACCCCTAACCTACACGCGCTCGATATAGCTGCCGGTGCGGGTGTCGATCTTAAGCACATCACCTTCGTTAACAAAGCCCGGCACCTGGATGACCGCGCCTGTCTCCAGCGTCGCCGCCTTGGTCACGTTTGTCGCGGTGTCGCCGCGCACCGCGATCGAGGTTTCGGTCACAGCGAGGGTGACAAAAATTGGCAATTCAACGCCGAGCAGCTGCTCTTTCTCACTGTCGAAGACCAGCTCTGCTGTCTCATTCTCTTTCAAAAATTGTGCGCCCGCGCCGACCATCTCCTCCGTCACCGGCATCTGGTCGTAGGTCTCGTTATCCATAAAGACAAAATCGGTACCCTCGCGGTAAAGAAACTGCATCGGGCGGCGCTCGATACGCACAATTTCGATATCACCGCCTGCGCGCACACGATCCTCGATAACCTTACCATTGTTCAGATTCTTCAGCTTCATTCGCACAAAGGCGCGCCAATTCCCAGGCGCGACATGTTGAAACTCCACCACTTGGTAGAGCGAGTCGTTATAGCGAATGACCATACCATTGCGTAGATCGGACGTTGTGCCTGATGCCATTGTTTAAATCTCCTCGAAAGCGAAGCTTTTCTTTCAAAAACCGTTTTGGGAAACAGGCCTGCTGATGGGTCAGTGCAGCGACATTGCCGCTGCGCTGACCCATTAGCACCCTGTCCAGATCCTGGCGTTGGCCAGAATGCGCTACAGCCCGGGTTAGTGTATCATGGAGCGGCAAAGCTGGCAAAAGAGACAGGTATGTACGACGATACAATCGTTGCAGTTGCCACGCCGCCTGGTGAAGGCGGTATCGGTATCATCAGGTTGAGCGGCGCGCTGGCGCTGCCCATAGCCCAACACGTGTTTCGCCCCCGGCGGCCTGGCGCGTTTCGCCCCTACCGTCTGCGTTATGGCCACATCGTCGACGGCGCGCGTGTGATCGACGAGGCGCTGCTAGCTTTTATGCGTGCGCCGCAGAGTTTTACGCGCGAGGATGTTGTCGAGCTTTCTTGCCATGGCGGGCCGCTGCCCTTGCAGGCCACGCTTGAATTGTGTCTGCGCAGCGGCGCGCGGCTGGCCCGCCCCGGCGAG
>JAAUTF010000168.1 GCA_012031775.1 Candidatus Altimarinota bacterium
CGGTTGCGCACTTGCAGCAGCTCGGCCTGCGTGCCGTGGTGATGCTGACGGGTGATCAGCAGGATACGGCTGCGCGTATCGCTGCTGAAGTGGGTGTGGCCGATGTGCGCGCGGAGCTGCTGCCAGAACAGAAAGTTGCAGCGGTTGAGGCGCTACAGGCGCAGTATGGGCCATTAGCGATGGTAGGCGATGGTATCAACGATACGCCCGCGTTGGCGACCGCCAGTGTCGGTATTGCGATCGGCGGCGCGCACGGCGGCAGCAATCAGGCTATGGAAACCGCCGATATTACGCTCATGAGCGACGACCTGCGGCAGCTGCCTTTCGCTATCGGCCTCAGCCGCGCTGCGATGCAAACGGTGAGCGTCAATATTGCGCTCAGTCTTGGCATCAAATGTGTAGTGCTTGCCCTTGTTCTCGCGGGGCTAGGCACGATGTGGATGGCTGTGCTCGCCGATGTCGGCACCTCGCTGCTCGTCACCCTCAACGGCATGCGTTTGCTGAGCTACCGAGCAACCGTTACCGATGCTGATCGCGCAGAATAGCCCCTTGCTGCGCAACGCTACGCTCCTGTAGCGCCTTTAACAGCGCGCAACGTGAAGTTACCACGCGCGCGCTGCTGGTGCTTCCGGCCGGCTCGATGGTGGTTTTATGCTGCTGGCTGGGTCGTCGAGCGTGCCACGGGCGCATCGCTGCGATGGGCTGCTTCCAGGCCAAGCAGCGCCATACTGTGCGCCCAGAGCTGTGCGCGGCGCTTGTCGTCTAACACGGCGGCTGGCCAGGTTGTGGGGCGGCTATTGGTATCGTAGTAACGTGCGCTAACGCGCGCTAGCTCGGGCGCGGTGGCCAGGTAGATCGAGGAGCGCGCCGCGCGTGCTGGCGGTGCGTCGCGCATCATCAGGCTAAATACCGGCCAGATCAGCCGCATCCAGCCCGGTACCATCGCCGGTGTCATGCGCGCCGTCATCGCGGTGGCTGCTGCACCAGGGTAGGCCACGTTCAGCGTGATGCCGGTGTCGGCCAGTCGGCGTGCCTGCTCATAGCTCAGCGCCATCATGGCTAGCTTGGCGTGCGAGTAGGTCTCTAGGCCGAGCGCGCCGCGCTCGGCCTGGAGGTTGTCGAGGTCAAGCCGACCGCGCGGCATACCGCCGGTGACGTTGATCACGCGCCCGCCCGCTGCTGCCAGCGGCACATGCAGCAGCGCTGTTAATAGCAGTGGCGCAAGGGCGTTTACCGCGAATGTCGTCTCGATACCATCAGCGGTGAGCTGGCGCTCGCCATCAATATAGCCGACATTGTTGATCAGCACATCGAGGCGCGGGTGCGCAGCGCTGACTTCTACTGCGAGCCGCCGTACTTCCGCCTGCTGCGCGAGGTCGGCGAGCAGCAGCGTTACCTTGGCATTGCCGCTGGCCTGGCGGATCGCTGCTACCCCGTCTGCACCACGTGCCGCGTCACGCCCGGTCACGATCACCCGCGCTCCACGTTGTGCCAGACTGATCGCCGTCTCTCGTCCGATGCCGCTCGTGCCGCCGGTGATCAGAACTGTTTTACCGTCCATGTGTTTTCTCCTGTATCGTTGCGCCTTGGCAAAGTTGGCGAAAAGCTTGTTGTGCCGGCCAGTGTTGGTGGCGTCGCTACCAACACTGGCTAGCACAACCCCGTTCCTGAACCTGGCATTCGCCAGCACGGTCAGATACTGGCGAGCCATGTTTTGGGCCAGAACTACAGTTTTGAAAGCTTATATTAGGAAGCTGAAAAATAGGATGCTATATATTAAAGCACAAGGTGCAATACTAACCGTACACCTCTTTGCGGCATTACACCGGTTTCTGCCCGTTGAGAGAGCCCTTAGTACCTCGGCACCTGCGGCTACTCGCACGTATAAAGTATAGCAAACTATATAGTAGCTTGCTATATAATAAGGCAGGGTAGGCCACTTGTCAAGGCCTTCAATAGTATACTTATGCTGACAGTGCCGCGCTTATGCTCCGCCCACCTCGCTCGGCAGGTTTGCATTCGGCGTCATCTCCTGCTGCTTCGACAGCGGCGTGCCGTGCAAAGTAATTTCAACATAACGCCAGTCGGGGTTGGCTTCGGCACCGTCTTCACCCACGGCGGTGTGGCTGGTACGATTATTCGTCAAATCGGCTCCGGCGCGGAACAGGAACAATTCAACTAGGCCCGAGCGTGCAACCGCCACATTGTGGTTATGATAGTCTGGCCCTTCCGCCGAGGCATGGCCTTCGAAATGAACTTCTGCGTCGCGCACCGCGCGCAACCAGGCTACTAGTTCATTCAAAAACGCAAGTCCTGGTCGGGCCGCACCGCTTCTTCCAGGTTCTCTGCACCGCGCGGTCGGTCGTAGCGGAAATAGATGCGGCGTAGCGTCGGAGCCGACGGGGCTGGCAGGTGGCGCGGGCCAGGTGGCTGCGGGTCGGGCTGCTCACCGGGCTGCTGCATCCACTTATAATCTTGGATCTCCGCGCCGTCGACATCGAAGAGCGCGGTCTGCAGCGGGTGGCGCGCGGTCTGGCTGTTGTGTAGGCCGCGTGCGACATCGTCGGCGCGCGCCCGCCTCTGTGTCGCCAGATACTCCGCGCGTTCCCAAGCGTGCTCGCGTTCCATGCCGACGTGAAACATAAAGGGGAACACTGTGTCGCGCACTGGCCCCCAACTCCCAGGGTCGAAACCGTAGGTGTATTCATCCATCTCTGGCAGCAGCGCCGCTTGCGCTTCGTCGAAGACCGGCCCCATTCGATAGAAGTCGGCCTGAAAATCGTCGATCGCCGTGCCCGGAATACCGGCATAATGCGTGCGGTAGGCCGAGGCCATCGCGCGCGGCAGGTCGAAGCGGATGTGTGCTTCCATCGAGGGCAGCAGCGCGTTGCCGATCTCCTTCGACCCGGGCAGGTACCAGGTGCCGCCGTTTTCATCGTCGGCAGCTGCAAAGGCTTCGCGCCAGTTAGACTCGACACGATCGTGCGCGCCCTGTTCCCACTGCGCCAGGTTAACCTGGTAGGTCTCGTTAAAGAGGATCACTTCCTGCATTTTCATGTGCGGATACTGGTAAACGCCGTTAGCGATCGCTTCGAGTTCGTAGGTGGTGACAAAGTAGTAGACTTTTGCGAACCAGTACTTCATATCGCCGCGCAGCCGCTCGGCGTTTGCCAATTGCTGCGCCTGCACCGCCTGGCAGCGCACGTGCAGCGCCTCAAAGGCGGCATTGGGGTTGAGCGGCAGCAGCTCTGGCTTGGTGCCGCTGGCTAGCGGAAAATGAAGGTTCTGCGGCAACGCAGTCAGATGCCAACGCCCACTCGGGGCGCGCGTAATGCGGTTGCCTTCGGCATCGACGTTTTCGCTGGTGTCGACCGGGGCTATTGCGCCGGGTAAGGGGCCATCGGGCAGCGTGTTCGGGGTGGTGATGCCGGGGCCGCGCGTAGGGTGCCGCTGCAGATGCTGCTGGGTCTGCTGATTGCCGACGAATTGCTGCAAGCGCAGTATACCGTCGGGGCTGAGCGGGGCTGTGGTCGGCGCGCCGCTAGTGCCAGCGTTGGCTCATCGGGCGTTGGCTCCCTGTCGGTTCGGGATTGTGCTGGCCTTGCATCCGGTCGCTGTGTAGAAGTCGACTTCTGGTGCATACGCTTTATGCTGCTGTATTCGTACGCTGAAGCGTCGTTATGGCGCTAAGGCGTACCGCTTTCTGGCGGGCTAAAGCCCTTCTATAATTCTGAGAGAACTTCCGCTGATGCGCCCTCGTACGTTGCAGCGTAGGTTCGCCTGCGCGGTGCTAGTTGGTGAAACACCATCGGGTGTATCGGGTGCTGTAGTGTCAGGTGATGATAGGGACATAAACGTGGTAGGGCTACGGCATTTGCTATCAGCCAGCGCACCTGGCAGGTTGCTGTTTCCTCCGTGGGCGCGGTTAGCTGACCTCTGACGCCGCTATGGTATACTGACCGGCGAGTTCTTCCATTCTTGTGAGGAGTGTGCTGGTGGTTCTGGTGCGCGATAGCGAGACGCCTGATCTGGGTGCGATCGCGCGATCTATCCGTTCGTGCCGCAGCGGTTGGGTGTGCCCGGCGGTGAGATCAGCTACGTCGACGAAGGTAGCGGCCCGGTGGTCGTGCTGCTCCATGGCAATCCGACCTGGTCGTTTTATTATCGGCGGCTCGTTCTTGCGTTGCGCGCGACGCATCGGGTGATTGTGCCCGATCATCTTGGCTGCGGCCTTTCGAGCAAGCCGCAAGATTACCCGTACCGTCTGAGCGATCATATTACGAATATCGGTCTGCTGCTGGATCATCTTGGCATCGCCGAGGCCGACTTGGTGCTGCACGACTGGGGCGGTGCGATCGGTATGGGCCATGCTACCCAGGGATCGAGCCACATCCGCCGCATTGTGGTGCTAAATACGGCGGCCTTTCTTTCACCCCATGTCCCGCTGCGCATCGCGGTCTGCAAGCTGCCGTGGTTCGGCGACCTGATGATTCGTGGCCTGAACGGTTTTGCTGGTGCCGCGACGTTTATGGCCGTCGAGCGCCCGCTCGACCCACTCGTACGGCAGGGCTATCTGCTGCCGTATATGTCGTGGCATAATCGTGTGGCTAATCTCCGTTTTGTGCAGGATATTCCGCTTTCGCCTGCGCATCCTACCTGGCAGACGGTCGATGCGATTGATCGCGATTGGGGCGTTTTCGTGCGACACCGATGCTGATTCTTTGGGGTGGCAAAGATTGGTGCTTCGACGATCGGTTTCTGGCCGGTTGGCTACAGCGCTTTCCGCAGGCCGATGCTGTTCGTTTTGATGATGCCGGCCATTATGTGCTCGAGGATGCTTGGCAGGAGATTGTGCCGCGCGTCGTGCAATTTTTACGATGAACAACGCTAATATCGCTATTCACTTGCCCGCCATGGCGCGCACACGCCCCGATCAGCCCGCAGTGTTGCGTGGCACAGGTCGCCGCGATCAGCGCGGGAAGATGACGTATGAGGGGCTGAGTTTTGCCGAGCTCGATCGCGAGAGCGATGCCTATGCCTGGGGCCTGAGCGCTTACGGCATTACGCGCGGTATGCGGGTGCTGCTGATGGTGCCGGCCGGCTTGCCACTGATCAGCCTGACCTTTGCGCTTTTTAAAGTCGGGTGTGTGCCGATTCTGATCGATCCGGCGATGGGTCGCCGCAATCTGGCGCAGTGCATTCGCGAATGTACCCCCGACGCGTTGATCGGTATTGAGCGCGCGCAACTGGCGCGATATGTGTTTAGCGACGCCTTTCGCAGTGTTAAGAAGGTGGTGACGGTTGGGCGTCGCTTGTTCTGGGATGGCGTGACGCTCGATCAGTTGCGCGCTGATGTTGCCACCCCGTTTCCGGTCGAACTGATGCACGCCGACGACGCAGCGGCGATTCTGTTTACTACCGGCAGCACCGGTGTGCCGAAGGGTGTGCTCTATGAGCACGGTATGTTTCAGGCACAGCTGCGTATGCTCGGCGAGCTGTTTGCTGTGCAACCTGGCGAGATCGACATACCGGCCTTTCCTTTGTTTGCGCTGTTTAATGTTGGCCTGGGTGTGACGTCGGCGATCCCCGATCTCGATCCGACCCGCCCCGCTGCGTGCGATCCGGCGAAGGTTGTCGAGATTCTGCAAGATCAGCGCGCGACGATGAGCTTTGGCTCGCCTGCGATCTGGCAGAAGGTTACGCGTTACTGTTTGGATCGTCAGGTTACGCTGCCGCAGTTGCGCCGGGTGCTGATGGCGGGTGCCCGGTGCCGCACGACCTGCACGAGCGGTTTCAACAGATTTTGACGCCGCCCGGCGATTCGTTCACACCTTATGGTGCCACCGAGGCTCTGCCGGTGACGGCGATCAGCGGGCGCGAGCTGATCGCCCTGGTGCAACAACGCCCCGACCCCACCGCCGGTACCTGTGTGGGGTACGCTGTACCCGGGGTGGACTTGCGCATCATTCGTATTAGCGATGCACCGATCGCCGAGTGGGACGATACACTGCTGCTGTCAAGCGGTGTGGTGGGCGAGATCGTGGTCAGTGGCGCGATGGTGACAAAAACCTATGTGAACCGTCCTGATGCGACGGCGCTGGCCAAGATCGCCGATGCTGGCCGGGTTTGGCACCGCATGGGCGATCTGGGTTACCTCGATGCGGGCGGGCGGCTTTGGTTCTACGGGCGCAAGAGTCATCGGGTGGAAACGGCGCTCGGCCCACTCTACACCGAGCCGGTGGAGAAGGTCTTCAACCAGCATCCACGGGTGTATCGCTCGGCGCTAGTGGGCATCGCAGCACAGCATGGCCTCAAAACGCCCGTGCTGATCGTCGAGCCAGAGGCGGGCCAGATGCCAAAGACGGCCGAAGAGCGCGCGCGTTTTGTGAGTGAGTTGCGCATATTGGGCGCAGACTATTCCATGACGGCGGCGATCAGCCGCTTTATGTTTCATCCGTCGTTTCCCGTAGACATTCGCCATAATGCAAAAATCTTCCGTGAGCAACTCGCCGAGTGGGCAGAGAAATAAGACACTATGAATCGCTGGCTTAAACTAACGCTGGATATCCTGATGGGCGCGGTTATTCCGATCGCCGTATTAAACTACCTGAGCGGTCCACTCGGCGAAGTCCCGGCCTACTTGGTCTCGGCGCTGATTCCGGTGGCCTGGGTCTTTATCGATCTGCTGTTTATCACCAAGCGCTTTAACGTTATCACCAGCTATATCGGCCTGACGGCGATCGTGCGCGGTTTGCTCGCTTTCTGGTTTGTGGATGGCTTCTGGTTTGCCGTGAAAGACTCGGTCGGTTTTGTGGTAGGGCTGGTAGTTTTCGGTGGGTCGATCCTGCTGCGACGACCGCTGGCGGGCGAATTCGTGGCTCAGGCGCTTAACCCCGACACACCGCAGCGCAGTGCGCAGTTGGCAAGCTATTTTAAGGAACCGCGTGTTCGCCGAGCGTTGGTGCAAGGCACGCTGCTGATGCTAGTCGTTAATGTAGTGCTTGGCATCATCAACTTCTGGCTAAACTTGCAGATCGTGGTCGCACCTTTTGGCACCGAGGCCTTTAATCAGCAGGTGGCACAGGTGAACGCGATAACGCGCCTGGCGCTTGGTATTCCTGATTTTCTTGTCACCGGGTTCGCGATGTATCGCATCTTCAGCGCGCTGTATCAGGGGCTGCCCACCGAAGAGGGCAAGTCACCCTGGGAGAGCGAGTTCTGGGATCTGATGCGGCTACGCGACGAACAGGCAGGGGCGGTGTAGCGGGGTAAGACTCAGGACTCAGAAGGGACATAGCACGGGTTTGCGCTGACGTGGCTGTGCGGTTCTGCGGGCGCGAAGGTGATAAAGCCATAACCAGCACTACCTCCTGAGTACATCTGAAAATAGCGAAGCATTCTGAATTCTGACTCCTGAATTCTGAATGCTCAAACATATGACACATACATTGGTCACAGGCGGGAACGGGTTCTTAGGGCGCGCGATCGTGGAGCAGCTGCTGGCGCGTGGTGATACGGTGCGCGTGATCGGGCGCAACGAGTATCCGGAGTTGGCGGCGCTGGGTGTGACGTGTTTTGTCTGCGATCTGTCGACCACTGCACCGCCGTCTGCGGCGCTGCGCGGTGTGGAGGTGATTCACCATACCGCCGCAAAGGCCGGTGTGTGGGGCAAGGGCGACGATTTTTACCAGAACAATGTCACGGCGACGCAGCGCCTGATGCGGGCGCAGTCCGCGCCGAGGTGCCAAAATTCGTTTTTACTTCCACGCCCTCGGTGGTGATCGGCGAGGCCGACATTGCAGGTGGCGACGAAAGCTTGCCCTATCTGGAGCGCTATCTTGCGCCCTACCCGTGGACGAAGGCGCTGGCCGAGCGTTATGTGCTGGCACAAACCGAATTGCTGACGACGGCGATCCGCCCGCATTTGATCTGGGGGCCACGCGATCCGCATATTCTGCCGCGACTGGTGCAGCGCGCACGCAGCGGCCGGCTACGCCGGATCGGCGATGGCACCAATCAGGTCGATGTGACCTATATCGATAATGCGGCGGAAGCGCATCTGCAAGCGGCAGATGCACTGACGGCAGAGTCGCCCTTACGGGGACGGGCTTATTTTATCGGCCAGGAGACGCCAGTCAATCTGTGGGAGTTTATTAATATTCTGCTGGAGCGCGCTGGCGTGTCGCCGGTGACAAAGACGCTGAGCTACGAGCGAGCGATGGGCCTGGCGACATTTTGAGCGCAGCTATCGCACGTTGCGTCTGGGGGGCGAGCCACCGCTGACCCGCCTGGTGGTAAGCGAGATGACGCACTCGCACTGGTTCGACCAGAGCGCAGCACGACGCGACTTTGGCTACGGCCCGCGGCTCTCGATCGCAGCGGGGCTCGATCGCACCTTTGCTGGCGAAGCGGCTGAATAACGAAAATTCGTCGCGGTGTTTCACGGCTACACCGTGAAACACCGCGACAAGTGTGTTACAGTACAGAGAATGATCGGCGACTTGAAGTGGAGGTAGGCGTGTTATTTCAGCATGTGGCGATCGAGGCGGTTTCGTATGAACTGGCTCCGCATCGTATAACGTCAGAATGGCTTGAAGATCAGCTCGGCGAGACGATGGCTCGCCTGAGTGTGCCGCGCGGGCGGCTAGAGGCGCTGTCGGGCATCCGCGAGCGGCGCTTCTGGGATCAGGGGGCTTTGCCGAGCAGCGGGGCGACGAGCGCAGCGCGCAAGGCGTTGGAGAAAGCAGAAGTTGCACCAGCGCAGGTCGGTATCGTGATCAACACGTCGGTGTGCCAAGATTATCTGGAGCCCTCGACAGCGGTTTTTGTCCATCGCAATTTGGGCCTCTCGCCGCGCTGCGTGAACTACGATGTGCGTAATGCCTGCCTGGGCTTTCTTAATGGTATGTATATCGCTGCATTGATGATCGAGATGGGCGAGATCCAGCACGCGCTGATCGTCGACGGCGAGGGCGCACAAGATGCCGTGATGTCGACGGTCAAACGGCTGCAAAGCCCAGAAACTACCGTGGAGCAGTTCCGCGATAATTTTGCCACACTCACACTTGGCTCGGGTGCGGCGGCTATGGTGCTCAGCCATACCGATGTTTCGCGTAGTGGCCACCGGCTGAATGGCGTGGTCTCGCTTGCGGCGACCGAGCATAGCCAGCTGTGTGTGGGTATGCCAGATTATATGAAGACCGATGCGCACGCGCTGTTAGTGGCGGGTGTGAAGTTGGCCGCCGAGACATGGCAGCTGGCGCAGGAGCAGATCCCGAACTGGAGCGACGCCAATATCGCTTGCTACGCGACGCACCAGGTCGGTTCGCGCCATACAGCGGCCGTCTCCGAGGCTATGGGTGTGACGCCGGAGAAGCTGTATTTAAACTTCCCGCTGCTCGGTAATATCGGTCCGGCGGCGCTGCCGATCTCGCTCGCACAGGCCGAAGAGGCCGGGCGCATCAATCGTGGCGAGCAGGTGGGCCTGCTCGGCATCGGCAGTGGTTTGAACTGCTCAATGATGAGTGTGACGTGGTGATGCATTACTGTAGGAGCGTAGTAGGGGTCGAGCATGCTCGACCCCTACTACGCTCCTACGGCGGTTCGATGTACAGTTCTTCTATTTCCAACCACTGCTCCCCCATTGTGTCGAGTAAACCCCAGGCGAAGCGGCCCCACGGTTTGACCACCATATATTGATTATCCACCCAGGCGACAAAGCAGAGCGGGCCGCGCGGTGCGGGCGCGTGATCGAGTACGGTGCGCCCGTCGACGCGGAAGGTGCTGTAGCGCGCGCCCCAAATTAATTCGTAGTCGTGCCAATCGGTCGTGCTGGCTGTAATGGCGGCCTCGGCGATGCCAGCGGCGCGTTGGATGGGCGGCCAGATACGCGGGTAGAGTGTGGGCACGTTCATCAGCGGTATGGCCATGGGCGCGAAGGGTAGCAGGCCAGCGCGGCGGCTGAGCGGCGTCGACAGTGGCCGCTTTCCAGCCGTGGCCGGGCGTGCGCAGGTCGAGTTTGAGGTCGCCGGGCGGTGAGCCGTAGAAAAACCAAGTGGCCGCCGGTAGGCGTGGCAGTCGGCGCTCGCCGGCAACGAGTGGATAGTTCCAGAAGCCGAAGCCGGCTGTGCCGCGCAAGCCCCCGGCGGGGTGC
>JAAUTF010000169.1 GCA_012031775.1 Candidatus Altimarinota bacterium
GCTTCAGGAACGGGGTGCTGCTGGTCAGTGGCGGCGGCACCGCCACTGACCAGCAGCAACGGCTTTTTTGAAAGCTTGTTTTAGCTGCTCGCTAACTGTTGGCGGCTGCGCCGATCCATCATCCAGAAACGCATGCGGCGATGCTGACGCGAGATCTCCTGGGCTGAACGTAGCGCAAGCTTGCCAAGTGGCCCGAGCAGCGGCCAATCGCGGGCGGCCCACCAGAGCAGCAGCAGCTTGATATGTACACGCGTCCAGCGGATCAGCCGATTGCGGTGCCCCACCATTGCAATGCCGATCAGGAGCGGGATCGTGCCGTTGATAATCGGCATTGGCATGCCGATCAGCCCGACCACGATCAGGAACCAGCCGAGAACTGGCTTTGTTGCTTTCCAGACGCTTTGTATCATTACTTCACCTTTATTGTAGCATATGGAGATAAGGCGCGGGCGAAGCAGCTACGCCGTTTCGCCCGCACCCGGTACCTCTTTTTCAGACGCATCCTACTGTAGCAAGGTTGCAACCGCGGTGCCAGGGGAGAAACTACTGATTACGGGGTTGTATACGGCTCCAATTGTGCCAGTGCATCCAGCATGATCTGATCCAGCGGGCGATAGCCGCCCTGTACGATCAGCAATGTGCCATCGATTTCCACAAAGAGGTAGATCTTGCTGCTGATGCCGCTGGTCTGTCTGCCCGACATCAGCCATGCGTCGCGCTCCACCCCAGCGATCAGCAGGCGATACGGCTCGCTGCCTTCGTAGAGCCGCTCCCAGCGTTCGCGACCGCGCAGGTAGGTCATTATCGGCTCGATTGGCCCCTGCACCAGATCGATCGCCGCCGGGTTGAGCGGACTCTCGGTGTAGATGTCGAGCAAATACTGCTGGCGCACCGCCAGGCCGCGCCCAACGATGTTATCCAGACCATCGATAAAAATGGTGGCGCTGTCGATCACACGCTCGCCGCCCAGCACCAGCGTGCGTGTGATGTTCGGGCTGTCGGGAAAGACGAAGAGCGGCTGCACCTGTGCGGCGGCCTCTTCGATACTGATCGTGCGCACTGCGACCGTGCGCGTATAGTTTTCGTTATTGCGGTAATCCGCTACAAAGCGCGCTTGCGGCGGATTGCCGTCGCGCAAGGCCTGCGGCGCTTCAGCCAGCGGGACGCGCGTACGATCCAGCACTTCGTGGCGGTGCAAGAGCACGGCGTCGCCGTCGCGGCCTGTAAAGTCCGAGGGCAGTATCATCGTCTGCGAGACACCGTCGGCATTCACGATTACCGTCGCCTCAACCGCACTCGTCATCAATTCCTCGCCGTAAATTTCTACTAATTCAATGCTCTTATCGGCGGCGAAGATCAGTTCATAACGCAGCTGTTGGGGTTTGACATCGAATAGGTAGGGCTCGACATCCTCGTTGAGCGCAAGGTTTTCGCGCAGTTGAACGTCGGATTGGATAGGCTGCCGCACGGTTAGCTGCTGGCGACCGTCGGCTAGTGTGGTTATGCTCGCTTCTGCATCGAGAAAACCACATTATTGAGCAGCTTGAGCGCTTCCCAGGGAATACGTTGGTAATATGCACTAAAGAGCGCACTACCGTAGGCAATGTGGCTCAGACGATCAAGGCGCGGATAATAGAACCAGTAGCTCTGTGCGCCGCGAAAGGAGCGGTAGAACTCTTCGTTGCGCTGGTTGCGATAGCTGGTGAACGAATGGATCACGCTATCGGCGCTGCGGTGCAACCATGTTTCGCTGGCTTGTGCTTCGCTAGCACCGCGGTATGCTAGCGGCGCAAAGGGGTCAGCGGTCTCAGTTTGCGGCTTGTGCCGCCAGAAAATGGCGCTGCGCTCACGGTAGGCCTGGCCTTCGCTAAACGAAGCTTCAGCTCTTAATGCGTCGCCGAGTAGCCTACGCACCGCCGGATCGAGGCCCACCGGTGCTGCGAACAGCTCCTCCTGACCGAGAAAACTATTGAGCGTGTAGGGCCGTAGACTTTCAACGATCGCCAGCAGTTCAGCGCGAGTGTAACCGACTGCCTCGATGCGTAGCGCCGGAGTGGGTGGGGCAGCTTCACGCAGGCTAATGGTATAACGTTGGCCGCGCCCAGCCAGTAACGCTGCACGCCACGGTCCCACCATTAGCCGATCATCCGAACGCAGCACATTGTTGTTATTGAAGTCGATGATCAGCCGCCGCCCGGGGCCAGCGTAGACAAGCGCATCGACTTCCGCGCCCCAGACGCCGGGGATGCGCCCGGTGTTGCTGTAAAAGGCGGCACGGGTGATACCAGGTGGTGCGTCGGCCGGCACGTAAAGCTGTTGTGAACCGTACTGGTTGCCCTCATCGTAGTTGAACAGCGGTGCCGAAGGATAAACCGACTGACGCGCGGGCAGCAGCGGCAGATCGACGATAGCGGCTGCTTCGGCCTGGCGCTCGTTAAAATCGCCAATGCCGTTCCAGCTGCTGCGCAGCGAAAAGGCCGTATCGATCTGTTGAGCACTATTGATCCATTCCTCGGCAACTAAGCGCCAGGTCTGGCGACTGACCTGTGTGCCACCAGGCGGGCCGGAGAGTTCGGTCGCACTGCGCAGCCGTCCGTCCTCGCTGTCGATCGCCAGCAGCACGGTAACGCGCTGAGCCGTCGCGCCGGGTGCATCGGCGGGAATGCCGAGCGGGCTGACACCGTCGAAACTCAGGATCTGCACCAGGCGATCACCGTCGCGCTGGCGCCCAAGGGTACGCAGATCATCGGCTTCAGCGGCCTGCTGCAAGTAGAAATTGTCGACACCCCAGACACCGCTGCTGAGCCGCGCGCCGAGCGCCTGAGTGAGCTGCGGCACATCCATCGCCAGAGCTTGCAAATACGGCTCGTCGTCGCCGCGCAGGCCGATCGCCGCCAGATGACCGTAGATCGTCTCGCTGTAGCGCGGCTCGACGGCATAATAGAGCCGATCGCGCACGCTGCTGAGCTGGAATTCATAGGGTGCGCCGCCGTCGCTATGTGTGATCTGCAGGCGATGGCGCTCTGGCTTGCGCGGGTCGATCCAGGCCTCGGCCCGAATTGGCGCGTAGGTTTCCGGCCCGAGGTACCACATCGTCTCCCACTGCGCATACCAAACACCGCTGCCGCCGAGGGGCGCGCTATCGGCGGCGGCAATCGCCTGCTCGACAAGTTGGCGCGGCTCGACGATCGGTGCATCGATATCGCGATTGTCAACTACCGTCACCGGGTTGCCGCCGATACCAGGTAAGATCAGGGCCGCGAGCAGCGCCAGCACCGCCGTCGGAATCAGCAGCACACGCAGCAGCGGTCGCAGGTCGCGGCGGGCTTTAGGCCGTATTACCGCAACAAGGCGCGTTATCAGCTCTGTGGGGAGCGTTCGCTCGCGCAGGGTGCTGCGCAGCGCGTGCTCGGCGTCGCGGATGTTCTCATCCCAGCTAAAGGCAAAGCTGCGGCAGGCGGCGCAGGAGCTCAGGTGAAGGCGCAGCGCGCTCTCGCGGCGGGCGCGTGTGGGCGGGTCGATCAGCGCGGCACGAGTTGGCAGGCATTCCTCGCCCGTCGTGCGGTCGGTTAAAGCCTGGCCGCTAGCCGGTGCGACGTTCCGAATCGCCTGTTCGATCGTTGCGCGCTGCTGCGAAACATCACCGCCCGCAATGGTCGCGATACGCAGCAGATCGTAGCCAAGCAGTAGGTGCAGTGCGAGCACAAAGCGCTGGTCGAGCGGCAATGCCAGAATAGAGCGGTAGAGCGGCTAGCTCGCCGTAGGTGGGCGCAACGGTCGGCGGCGCGCGCCTTCGCGGCCTCTTGCTGGGCGACATCGTGCAAAGTGCGTAGCGCTCCCGCCTCATCGAGAGCGGCGGAAGCGGACGCAAGCTGCCGAAACGTCGTCAACAGCAGTGTCTCAGCCCGGCGCTCATCAGCGCCAAGCAAAAGGGCGATCTGAAAAGCGCATCGCCGTGGCGGGCGAGAAGATCTTCAGTTGGCTCCATCGCCGTGTGAGGTGCCATATCCTTTTGAGAGAAGTCAGGAGTCAGGAGTCAGAAGCTCTATATCATCATTTTCAGCAGCAGTTATAGCTAAATTCCTGACTCCTGACTCCTGACTTCTGATTTCTGACCCCTGCTCCATAAGCTGATGCAAGCGCCAGATCGTCTGCACGCGGGCACGATGCCAGGCCGCGCTTTTTGGCCCCGTCTCGCGGAGCAAGACCACGCGGCGCAGGGCAAGTTTTAAGTTTTCGTTTGTGCTGTCTGGCTCAGCCATAATTGAATCACAAAGGCGCCAAGGTTGCTCTCTGCCCTCTGTCACCGCGTCGCCACGACCGCCTCGCGCTCGTAGCGACGCCCGGCGCGTGCGCCGGGGACACTGATGTTGCCGACGATCTCATCGACAAGGGCCTGGGCGCTGACATTACGAATACGCGCCGCCGGGTTCACGATAATGCGATGGCTAAGCACCGAGCCAACAAGTGCTTTAATATCGTCGGGCGTGACGAAATCGCGGCCCTGCATAGCAGCGCGCGCCTGCGCGGTGCGGTAGAGCGAGAGCGAACCGCGGGCGCTCGCACCGAGGTAAATATCATCGTGCTGGCGTGTTGCCGTCACCAGCGAGACGATATACTCTTCGATCAAATCGTCGACATAGACATCCTTGATCAGCTCTTGAAAGCGCAGCAGCTCTTCCACCTCGACCACGCGCTCGATGGCGTCGATTGGGTGCGACTGGCGCTGCCGCTTTAAGATCGCGATCTCATCGGCGCGGTCAGGATAGCCGAGATGCAAGCGCAACAAGAAACGATCGAGTTGCGCCTCTGGCAGCGGGAAGGTACCCTCATATTCGATCGGGTTCTGCGTGGCGAGCACGACAAAAGGGGAGGGCAACATGTGCGTGGTGCCATCGACGGTGATCTGGCGCTCCTCCATCGCTTCGAGCAGCGAGCTCTGCGTCTTCGGCGTGGCACGATTGATCTCGTCGGCGAGCACGATCTGCGCGATTACCGGGCCAGGGCGGAATTCGAACTCGCGGCTCTGCTGGTTGAAGATCGAGATACCGGTGACATCAGAGGGCAACAAATCGGGGGTAAACTGGATGCGCTTAAACGTACAGCCGATCGAGCGCGCGATACTTTTGGCGAGCGTAGTCTTGCCGGTGCCAGGTACATCCTCTAGCAACACGTGGCCGCGACAGAGCAGCGCTATCAGCACGAGCTCCACCGCACTGCGTTTGCCGATGATGACGCGCTCGACATTGCCGATGACGCGCTCGGCAAACTCCTGAATGTTGTTCATACAGTCTTTAGATTATTGGCCCTGACGGGTTTATGAAGAAGGTTGTGTGGGTGATAATAGCTCTGCTGCAGTTCAGCCACACGCCTACGTTACAACTTACGTACCACTCGGCGAAGGCAGTATACCATAGTGAGGCGATGATTTCCGGTTCAGCCGCGAGGTTTTACATTTTTGACGAATTGGGGCACACGGCACAATATGTTACGGTAACTCAAGCACAACGGCGCGCACCAACGCCGGCGCGATGTCGTCGCGCACGACGACGCGGCCGATAGCGGTGGGCAACACCCAGCGGATGCGCGCGTTCTGTACCTTTTTATCGCGCAGGGTAGCGTATAAAATGGCATCGCGGTCGATACCTACAGGAAACTGTGTCTCAAGGCCGTACGCGTGTAGCAAGCGCTGCTGGCGCATCACCAAGGTAGTGTCGCAGAGGCCGACGCGAGCGGCGATACTGGCGGCGGCGTGCAGACCGATCGCCACCGCCTCGCCATGCAACAGTATGCCGTAGCCGGCCACTGTCTCGATCGCATGGCCGATCGTGTGGCCATAGTTCAGCGTGATGCGCTCGCCCTGCTCGTGTTCATCAGCAGAAACCACATCTACCTTCACTTTGACGGCACGCCGCACCAGATCGGCGAGCTGTTCGGAGTCAGCGCTCAGCCGGTCAGAAGCGTGCTGCTCGCCTACCAGCGTTGAATTACTCCTGGATTCTGCCTCTTGACGTCTGCCTCCTGCCGCGTACCTTTCCAGATCATCAAAGAGCGCCACATCGCGAATGACACCGTGCTTGATCACTTCAGCCCAACCGGCACATCGCTCGCGTGGCGATAAGCTGGCCAGGGTTGCCGTATCGGCCACAACCAGCCGCGGTGGGTAGAAAGCCCCGATCAGGTTCTTGCCCAGCGGGTGGTTGATCGCCGTCTTGCCGCCCACCGCCGCATCGACCATCGAGAGCAAGGTTGTTGGCAACTGCACCAGGCCAATGCCGCGCAGCACACTGGCCGCCGCATAGCCCGCGAGGTCGCCGACCACGCCACCGCCAAGCGCCAGCAAGGTATCGCGGCGCTCGACCCCGCCGCCGATCAGCCAATCGTAGAGCTGCCAGAGCTGCTGCTGACTCTTGCTCTGCTCACCAGACGGTATGGCGTAGGTCTTCACGCTATAGCCTTCAGCGCCGAGCATATCGCGCAATGGCTGCGCATATAGCGCCTCAAGCGCGGCGTCGTAAGCGAGCCAGAGCGTGCCGCGCAGCTTCAGCGCCGCCAACCACTGCGGTAGCTGCGCCAGAGCGTTGTGTTCAACAAGCACCGGGTAGCTGCCGGTGGAAGCGGTGACGGTAAGTATTGACATATAGAGAACAAAAGAACAAAGGAACAGAAGAGCAGAGAACAAAAGAGCAAACCTTGCTTCTTCGCTTTTGCGGTTCAAACAGCCTACACTTCAGTAACGAGTGATCCGAATAACAGCGCTTCGAGTTCGCTGCCTGCGGGGTAGATGTTCGCGCCGGGCGGGACGAGCAGCAGGCCGTTGGCGCCGCGCAGCGAGAGCAGGCGGCTGCTGCCCTGGCCACCGGTGCTAGTGGCGACGAAAAGACCATCGCGCCAGCTAATGGTGACGCGCTGATACTCAGGGCGGTCGGGCGATGGCCGTATTGCCGAGGCGAGCGCCACACGCAGCAGTGGGCGATCGGGCTGTGCATCGCCTAATAGCCGCCGCAATGCCGGACGTACAAAGACCTCGAACGACACCAGCGATGAGACAGGGTACCCAGGCAAGCCGAAGATCAGCTTTGGCGGCTGCGCACCATTCATCTCGCCCACAGTAGCGAAAGTCGTCGGCTTGCCCGGCTTAAACGCGATGCGTCCGAAGTGAACCGTGCCGATCTCGGCCAGAATGGGCTTGATCAAGTCGCGGGTGCCCATCGAAACACCGCCGCTGGTGAGCAGTACATCGGCGCGCTCGACACCAGCAAGAATGGCGGCGCGCTGTATGGCGTAATCGTCGCGCGCGATGCCGAGCGACAGTCCTTCGCAGCCAGCCTCGCGCGCCGCCGAGAGCAGCGCATAACGGTTGCTGTCGCGCACACCGCCAGGTATGGGTGAGCCATCGGGCTCGAAGACCTCGTCGCCGGTGGCGAGCACGGCCACACGCGGTCGTCGATAGACCGCAATACGTGTCAGGCCCAGCGTCGCCAGCAAGCCGACCTCGGCGCTCGCGATGCGCGCACCACGCGCAAGCACGCGTTCACCACGGCGAATATCCTGGCCGACCGTATGTACATACTGGCCCGGGCTCAATGTACGCTGAACTGTTAACACACCATCATGCTCCTCGGTCAGTTCCACCGGGATCATAGCATCGGCACCACCCGGCATAGGCGCGCCGGTCATAATGCGCGCCGCAGTGCCGACCGCGATCGTCAACCCCTCCTGGGCACCGGCGGTCAACTCGGCAACAACACGGCGCGGGGCCATACCATCCTCGGATCGCAGTGCATAGCCATCCATCGCCGCTTTGGGCACATCGGGAATGTCGAACGGGGCATACACATCGCTGGCTAACACGCGACCATCAGCGTCAAGGCTGCTGATCGTCTCCGGCTCTAGCGCGCGGGCAACGGTGGCGATCAGGCGCTGGGCCTCGTCAATGGAAACCATCGGATAGGGCGACTCGCGGCGCATTGTGTCCATGGTGCTTGCTCTGGTGTTCAAGGTTATTGAATAGTTTCATTGTACCAGATGCTGCGCAGGGGGGTCTCGGGGCGGCGCGCCCCGAGATCCCGGTTCTCGCCCGTTGCGATGGGGTGCTGCTGGGCTGCGCGCCCCAGGCCCGCGATCGGGGGCCAGCCCCCGATACCCCCGGCGGGAGCTTCGCCCCCTGCACCCCGAATATGAACCACGGCTCTGCTGTACCGCCCCGCTTTTCTGGTTCGCTGTGCCTGCAAGCAGTCTTTTTGTCGTGTTGAGCGTGGGTGTATGACCTTCATCGCTGTGCCTGCAAGCAGCGTGGCGCTGGGACACCTGATGCGGTGGCGCTCCTGGTGGTGCTGGACGGTACCGGGTTGAGAGCTGTAACAACGGGCTTCTCCTCGCTGAGCGCGCTCGAACTTTCGGGGTTGTCTGGAGGGCGAAGCGCCCTCCAGCGGGGGGCGCGGGGGCGGAGCCGCCCGCAACCTGGCTCGGCGCGAGCCGCTTATGCTATTCCGTGGTACAAGGCCGGGCACGTTCGGCCTTGTACCACCTAGACCCACTGATACTGCGGCGCAGCAAGCATAGTCGCCAGAGCGAACCCTGCGCTGGTATCGTTTAATTCCTCGCCAATTATGGCGAGCAGCGCACCGCGCTGCTGCGCTTCAAGCGGTGTGCCGTGCAGCAGTGTTGCGAGCGCGTCGAGCCAGGCGGCACTACTCTGTGCGCCCGAGGCGTCTATCAGGCCTGCCAGATCGACGTGCGTACCATCGTAGCTGCCCGCTGCCAGGCGTTCGGCAAACTGCCAGCGCGGCAGCAGGTTACCGCTCCACGCCGTATCGCGGTCGGGGAAGCCGTCTGGCGTGGGCCAGCGAAAGAGCGGCTGGCCATGGCGCGCAGCACTGCTTGCAACGGTGGGCCAGCGTCGCTTTGCGCGCTCAGCTGGCGCAGCGCGCCGACCACCAAGGCGAAGGGCCGCTTGAACTTCGGTGGGCGCTCGGCGAACTCCGGCGCGAACAGGATGCTGCGCAGCGTTGTTTTGATATCGCCGTTGCTGTGCCTAAACGTCGCCGCCGCCGCTTCTAATAACGTTGCTGGTGGATCATCGCCGTAGAAGCGCCGCACGAGTTTGCCGTCACAAAACGCGCTGTTGCCGGGTGCGCCAGCACAAGCGCATGCATGCGCTCGGCGTCTTGCTCTCCGCCGCCTGCGGCTAGCCTCTGGCCGAGGACAATTTTTACGCCGTCGTCGTGCTGCTCGGGCGCGAAACGATGCTGGCCGCGATAATAGTTGTCGTCCACTGTCCAGCCGGTTAATGCGCGCGCTACTTCCTGCACATCGCGCTGGGTATAGCCGCCGTTCACGCCGAGCGTATGTAGCTCCAATAGCTCGCGGGCATAATTCTCGTTCGGATTGCCCGCGTGATTCTCCTGGTTGTCAAGGTAGATCAGCATCGCCGGACTGCGCATCACCGCCCAAAGCAATTCGTCGAATCGACCGAGCGCGTATGGGCGAATGACCTCGCGGTCGTCGAGTAGCTTCAGCGGTGCGACGCCCGCCTTGTCGATCGAGATGCTGAAGTGATCGCTCCAGAAATCCACCATCACTTCGTAGAGCTGCCGCCGACTGTAGATCGCGCGCAGCAGTGTGGCGCGCGGCAGTTCAGTGCGTAGATATTCTTCGCGCACATCGAAGATCGTGGTAATATCGATGTTCGCCGTATCGAAACGTTGCAGCCGCCAGTCGGTAGCGCTATCGTCGAGCGTTTCTGGTGCAAGCTGCGCTTCGATCCATGCTTGTACCCCGTGTTGCTCAGCCTCTGCGCGTTCTTCGGCACGTGGCCCGAAGCTCAGGCGGCTCAGCGTACGCCACGTCTCGCTGCCCGTGTTGGCCAGGGCTGGGGCGACGGCGGTTGTTGCAGCGCTGCGCCTACGTCCTCGAAGGTGCCGCAGCTGCTCAGCAGTGTCAAGGCGCCAGCGCCAAGGCCGACACCAAGAAATCTACGACGGCTGAGGCGCATGGCTGACCTCCTGGGCCTGCACACGAGGGCGCGGTAGCCAGCCGAGCAGGGCGAAAAACGCTGCGCCCAGGCTCGCCAGCGCTACCAGCGGCGTCAAGACAAACCAG
>JAAUTF010000170.1 GCA_012031775.1 Candidatus Altimarinota bacterium
AAGGGATGATTTCTAGCACACCCGCAGCAAGCCCCAGCAGCAGCGCGTAGGGCACGCCTGCCACCCAGTAGGCCACTGCCGAAAGCACACCGATGCTGAGCGCTAACGCCAGTTGACCGCGCAGGTACCCGCCGATTTTCTCTTCGATCTGCAGCCAGATCTGCTCTGCGCCCGAGCGTTGCTCCATCGGCAGCAGCAGCAGCATCCCTTTGATGCTCACCTCGCGGTAGTTGATCCAGTAGTAGGTGAAAAGCGCCGCGCTGATCGCGACAAAAAGCAGGTCACTGAGCAATGGCAAGAGGGTGACAACCTGCACCAGTACGCTTTCTTCCACCGGCGGGGCTTGCGGCGGTACCGCTGGCATACCTCTCCCAAAGCGCCGCAGGATCTGATATGGCGACTCGACCAGCGCCGCACGAACATTGCCATAGAGCTCCGGCAGCTGTGCCGAGAGCAGCTGGATCTGATTGATCAAGGGAGGAATGGCGAAATAAAGCGCCGCCACAATAACGCCGACAACAACCAGCATCGCTAGCATCGTCGCCATTGAGCGCGGCAGGCCACGTGCGACTAGCCAGCGCACCGCAGGGCTGAGCGCGGTAGCGAGCAGCAGGCTTAAAAAAACCGTCACAACGACAGCACGAGCGCTCCACAGCAGCCAGAAACCGGCGACGATCACCATGACAATCAGCGTCGCCAGTGCGACCGTGCGTACATTCCAACGTGGCAAAAGCGTATTGATTGCGGTCTCTTGCATAGAATCAGTCTGCTGTAAGGCGGCATAGATGTGCAGCACACACCATCCTGCCGCTGCTCTACGACCTACGCGCCACAACTGGCGTTGCGATCTGTACGATGACAAAGGTTAATAACGCGATACTGCCGAGCGCGATCCAGGCGAACTGATCGGGGGCGGTTCCGCGCAGCAAAATGTTTTGAAAGCCACTGATACCGTGCGTGATCGGCAGTGTATAGCCAACAACGCGCACCGGTGCCCAGAAGTTGGTTAAGGGCAGGAAGAAGCCGCTAAAAAAGATCGACATCAACAGCACCAGCAGAGAGAGCTGGATCGCCTGGCTCTCTGATGACGAGAGCACCGAGATCAAAAAGCCCACACCGAGCGCGGCCACCGTGAGCAAAAGCAGTAGCCCGGCAAACAGCCAGGGCTGCCGGCAAAGGGAATATTTAGCACCTGCATCAGTGCGAGTAGCACACCGGCGATCACCGCGACAAACAGGGTGTAGGCCAGATACTTGCCGACGACCATCTGAAACATCGACACCGGGGCTACGCGGAAGTATTCCATGGTGCCAAGCAAGCGCTCGCGTACGATCGACAGGGAGCCGAGCGCTACTGCGATATGCTGCACAAGCAACGCCAGGACGGCCGGAATGTAAAACGTCATCAAGTCGTAGGGGGCACCGCGTAGGTTCTCGTAGGCAGGCTGCAAGGGCGAGACAATCGCCTGCGGTGGAAGGTCAGCAAAAAGCGCGAGTTGCTCGTCCACCGTATCGAGGCGCTGGCGTGTCGCCACGATCCGCTGTTGCTGCTGATCGAGATCGCCATTGCTGATTGATTCGTCGATCGTTGTCAGGTCGCTCTGTAACTGTTGAAGCTCAGCGCGTAAATCGGCCGCCTCGGCATCGTCGCGCAGTAAAAACGGGCTGGCCAGCAGCAGCCCGGTTGTATCGCGCAAGCGGCGCACCGAAGCTTGGAGCTCCTGCGGATCGCTCTGCGCCAGGCCACTTTCGAGCGCCAGCAGTTGCTCACGCGTTGCCGCGATTTCGTCGCGGGCCGCACGCGCCTCAGCCTGCGTCTCGCCCGTGCTTTGCAGCAGGATCGCTTTGTTAATCTCATTTACCTCAGCGTAGGCAAGATACTGAATCCATTGCTCATCGAGCGGGTTGATGCTGTTCGAGTAAAAACGAATGCTCGGTTGCTCACCGGCCAGTACACGCTGGCGAATATCCGACGGCAGCACCTGTACCACATCGAGCGCGTTGTTACGCAGCATATCGAGCGCCTGCTCCTCGGCTAGTGGCTCCTCAACCAGGGTGAAATTCGTGCCGACCAACTGCCTGAGCACATCTGGATCGATCTCGCTGCCGCTCTCGGGCAGCACCATGGCAGTGCGCAGCAGCGGTCGGTCGCCGCTATAGCCAACGCCAAAGAGCAACAAGACCAGAAATGGCCCCAGAATGAGGCTGAGGATGAGGCGCGGCTGGCGTACCACCTCGGCTATTTCCTTGGTCAGAAACGACGAAAGACGGATCAGCGGCTCAAACATAGGTTTTATTAGTTTCGTAGTATATATGTGCGACTGGAACCGCATTATAGTAATCCTAAACGGTTTGGGAAGAAGGTGGTAGTGCTTGCGCGCGGCGTCGCCGTGCGCAAGCACTACCTTCTCGCTACAACCTACGTAGGATTGCTATATGTATTGGCCGATTGTTCCATCAAGGCGATAAAGACATCGTCGAAAGGTGGTACATATGGTTCAGCGTGCAGCACTGTGATCTCGGGGTCAATCCGCATTGTCTCGAAAACGAGCGGCATTGCCGCCCCGCTTTCCTCAACCGTGAGATACAGCTCGCCCGGTGCGCGCGGCACGCGCCGTACCTCTTGAAACGCCTGGTGCGAGGTAAACCGGCGTACCGCCTCGAAACTTTGTTCCGGCGGCACACCCACTTTGATCGTCTCGCCGCCGAGCGCCTTGCGCCGCAGATTATCGGGTGTATCGACGTGTAACAGGCGACCCTCGCGCATCACGCCGACGAGATCGCAGTAGACGGCCTCGCCGATATACTGTGTGGTGATGAACAAGGTGCGCCCCTCGTCGCGCAATTGGCGGAAATGCTCCCAGAACTTCGCGCGCAGCACCGGATCGATGCCTGCGGTTGGCTCATCGGCGAAGAGCAGACGTGGGTTGTGGACGAGTGCGCACGCCAGGGAAAGGCGGCGCTGCATGCCGCCAGAGAGCTTATTGCCCAGGCGATGCTGCGCATCACGCAGCTCGACAAAATCGAGCACTTCGCGCAAGCGTTTGCGGCGCGAAAAATAGCCAACACCGTAGATCGAAGCGGCAAAATTCAAATTCTCGCCGACCGTCAGGTTTGGGTAGAGCACAAATTGTTGTGTAACATAGCCGATCGCTTTACGGCTGCGCGTCTTAAAACGATGCGGTGTATCGTCGAGCACACGCACAACGCCGCGCTGTGGCGCGTGCAATCCCGTCAGCAGGCGTACCGTTGTCGTCTTGCCACAGCCGCTCGGGCCGATCAGGCCAAAAATCGTACCCGAGTTGACCGCCATATGCATGTCGAAAACTCCGGTGCCCGGGCTAAACTCTAGATCGACATCCTGCATCGTAATGATCGGGCGCGAGGTGTTCACACTATATTCTCCAGAGCGTAGAGCACAGCGCACAGTGCCGGGGATAGTCTAAGCGCGAAATTCTTCAGCAAGAAGTGTGCCAGACGCGCCTAAGCCTGGCCACACTAGCGGTGGTGGTGTACTCGTTTGCCAGCGCCGCTGTTCACCGCTATAGTAGAGCGACGCGCACGCGGTTGGCGACCGCGCCGCCACAGTGACAAAACACAACAAAAAAGCAGCAGCATGAAACTTGCCACACTTAACCAATTGGCCCGCGAAGACTTTGTCGCCGCGATCGGCTTTGTCTTTGAGGGCAGCCCCTGGATCGCCGATGCTACCTGGGAGCAACGCCCTTTTGCCTCGCTCGAGTCCTTGCACACCGCGCTATGTATGCAGCTCGATGCTGCACCACTTGAGCACAAGCTGGCGCTGATCAACGCGCATCCCGACTTAGTTGGGCGCGCGGCGCGCGCCGGCACGCTCGATGCCGCTTCAAGCGCCGAGCAGGTCGCTGCTGGGCTCAACACCCTCAACGCCGCAGAAATCGCTCTTTTCGATCGGTATAATGCCGCCTACCGCGAGCGCTTCGGCTTTCCCTTCGTTATCTGCGCACGCGACAACAAAAAAGACACCATCCTGGCCGCTTTTCCACAGCGCCTGCAGCATAGTCGTGCGGCGGAGATCGCCACGGCTCTGCACGAGATCCGCCGCATTGCCTGGCTGCGGCTCGGCGATGTGGCGGACGATTGAATCGCAATGGAGATGTGTATGATGCTTAACGAAACTCAGTGCGTGTACCTCGACGAAGTACACTACGGTGTAGTTGGTACATTAAACACCGATGGCTCGATCCAGCAGACATTGATCTGGTATCTGCGCGAAACAAGCGACACGATCGCCTTTGGCCTCGCCGTACACAGTATCAAAGCGCGCAACCTGCGGCGCAACCCGCATTGTACGCTCACCGTCAGCAGCGGCGCGCGCTATCTCACCGTTGCTGGTAGCGCCGTGGTGCTGCCCGCCGAGCCCGAGCTACGCCGCCGTACTGCGCTGCGCTACCTCGGCCCCGAGCGCGTCGAGGAATGGCTTGCGCGCCCGGCCACCTTTGAGCGCGCTACTGTGCGTATCACCATCAACAAGGTGTATGGGCAAGGTGTGGCGTAAAGTATAGAGTACCCCTACATTGTCGGCACTATGCAGTCAACACTGTGCGGCGTGGGAGCGGTCACTGCACGGCTCTGTCATGCCGAAGGCACGTGCAGCGTCGCACCGCGCAGCATGCTGCATATTCCTCACTGCGCTGCGTGCCGTTCGGAACGACAGGGAGGAGCACCGCTATGAGCTACGATCTTATTATTCGTAATGGCACGCTCGTCACCGCAGATGGCCTTATCAACGCCGATCTGGCCATAGCCGACGGCAGAATTGTCGCGATCGGGCACGATCCCGGGGGCGCTGCTGAGGAAATCGACGCAGGTGGGTTCCACGTTTTTCCCGGTTTGATCGATGCGCATGTTCACTTCAACGAGCCGGGACGCGGGCACTGGGAGGGCCTTGCGAGCGGTTCGCGTGCGCTGGCAGTCGGCGGCGGCACACTCTTTTTCGACATGCCGCTCAACAGCGCGCCGCCGCTACTCGACGCGGCGCAGTTCGTGGCCAAGCACACACTGGCCGCGCAGCTATCGCTGACCGATTTTGCGCTCTGGGGCGGTCTGGTGCCCGGCAATATCAGCGCCCTCGACGAAATGGCAGCTTGCGGTGTGATCGGCTTTAAAGCCTTTATGGCGAATAGCGGTATTGCTGAGTTCGCCGCCGCCGATGATTTCACGCTCTATGAAGGGATGCAGCGCGCAGCCATGCTGGGTCGTATCGTCGCGGTGCATGCCGAGAACGATGCGATCACCGCCGGGTTAGCACAGCGCGCGCTCATCGAAGGACGGAGCGGCGTGCGCGACTTTCTGGCCGCGCGCCCCGTAGTGGCTGAACTTGAGGCGATTGGGCGCGCGATCACTATGGCCGAAGCGACGCGCTGCGCGCTCCACATTGTCCACGTCAGCAGCGGGCGCGGCGTAGCACTGGTGGCAGCCGCACGCGCGCGCGGTGTCGACGTAAGCTGTGAGACGTGCCCGCACTATCTGGTGTTAACCGTCGAGGATGTTGAGCTGCTTGGCGCAGTCGCCAAATGCGCGCCGCCGATCCGCGACCAGGCCGAGCAGGAGGCGCTTAACAGCGCATTGGTGAGCGGGGCGATCGATTTTGTGGCCTCTGACCATTCGCCTTCTTCGCCGGAACTCAAAGCGGGCGACTTCTTCAGCGCCTGGGGCGGTATCGCCGGTTGCCAGAGCACGCTCAGTTTGCTGCTGACGGAAGGATACCAACGGCGCGGGCTGCCGCTCCAACGTATCAGCGCGGTGATCGCAAGCGCGGTGGCGCGCCGCTTCGTTCTGCCACACAAGGGCCGCATTGCCCTCGGCTGCGACGCCGACCTCGCGCTTGTTGACTTGACGGCAGGGACGACGCTTAGCACAGACGCACTGCACTATCGGCATCGCCTGAGCCCCTATACTGGTCGACATATGCGTGGCGTGGTGCGGCGCACGATACGGCGCGGCCAGACCATCGCCATCGACGGCCAGCCCGTCGAAACCGCGCCCGGCCACCTCGTGCGGCCAGCAAGCGCGTAGTGCGCTTGCAGAGTGCAGATTGTGCCGATACGAAGCGTTCCAAGAAGGCTGCTTGAGGCGGCATAGAAATGAGAAATGCAATGCATCTTGTACTTATTAGCGATACACATACTCAACATAATAATCTAAGCGTTCCCGATGGCGATGTACTCGTGCATGCGGGCGACATCACACGTGCCGGTTCCATCGACGATCTTGACGATTTCAACACCTGGCTTGGCACTTTGCCACATCGCCACAAGCTCTACATTGCTGGCAACCACGATTGGTGCTTCTTCTATCAACGTGCGGCGAGCGTGGCTCGTGTTGCAAATGCGCAGTATCTGCAAGATGAGTCGATCAGTATTGCAGGCGTCTTGTTTTACGGTAGCCCGTGGCAGCCTAATTTCCATGGCTGGGCTTTTAACCTGCCGCGTGGCGCACCATTGCGGGCAAAGTGGCAGCAGATCCCGCCCACTACGCAGGTGCTGATCACCCACGGCCCGCCACATGGTATCGGCGACCTGACGATTCATCAGGACTATGCCGGTTGTAGCGATCTACGCGAGATTGTTGGCCTCCTTCAACCACGCCTGCATGTTTTTGGCCACATTCATGAAGGCTATGGCATCTATCATGGCAAGACAACAGTATCTATCAACGCTTGTAGCATCGGCGTAGATAAAAACAGATGAATAGACCGATCATCTTCGACATCTAGATGACAGTTTCTACATACATGTGCAAAAATAGCGCGATTACCTTGCAAAAAAGTCACGCTAACGCTACTATACGCGCCCTAATGCCATGGAAGCGTTATTTTGGGCATTGACGGCTAACGCTATAATAGATAGTATAACAATCCTACATGAGTTATAGGGGGAGCCGTGGTGTTGCTGGCACCTATGCCGCAAGCAACGCCACCGGCTTCTTCAGCTCTTAAGTAGGATCGTCAGAGCAATAATAGAAACGTTTTGAGCGCCGCCGTTAGCTGGCCGCTCTTTGCTGGAAAGGTGTGCTCGATGCGCTTGCGCGTCACCTGGTTTCTTTTTGGTCTGGTCTTTCTCTGCGTGGGCGCGAGCCTGGCATTTACGCCGTACGTGGCGCGCGCCACCGTGCAGGTGCCAGATTACCCAGCCTGCCCTGCGCGCACACAGCAGCTAGCGACGATCACCGGGCGTGTTTATCGCGACCGCGAACCACGCCAGATCGAGCATCTCATCACTGTGCCGGGGGCTGCGACGCTGACAGTGCTCGGTTTTGTAGAAGAGGGCCACCCGAGTGAGTGCCCCGGTGGGCGCTGTAATCAGGGGCAGCTCAACGAGGAGTTTAGCGTAAAGCTGAACGGCGTAGAGTTCGGGCGCTACCTCGATAAAGGCCCCTACGACCAGTGGTTCGAAGCTGGGCCATGGTTTGCCGAGGTGATGACCTCTGGTGAGCAGTCGCTGCAGCTTGCGCACCTGATGACGGGCCGCCACAACCAGCCGGGCTCGGTGACGTATAGGCTTAGCGTTTGCGCGGCCAGCGCCGCAACTCCGATCATTAGCGTGCCCGACGATATTGTGGTCGATGCCGCCACCGCTGAGGGCACCCGTGTTAACTACAGTGCTAGCGCCGTCGATGGTTTCGGCGCGCCGCTGACCGTCGTATGTGCGCCGCCATCCGGCGCGCTTTTTCCGATCGGGGTGACAACGGTAACATGTAGCGCCACAGATAGCTTTGGTACCAGCGTCAGCGCCAGTTTCAATGTCACAGTGCGCGCTACTACCGGCGACCCAACGATCGATGTGCCAGATGACATTATCGCCGAGGCCGAAAGCGCAAGCGGTACACGCGTTAATTACAGCGCCAGCGCCGTCGATGGCTTTGGCACACCGCTGACAGTCACTTGCAATCAGCCCTCCGGTACGATCTTTCCGCTTGGGGCGACCACAGTAGAGTGTCGTGCGCGCGATAGCTTTGGCGGCACTGCCAGCGCTAGCTTCACCGTAACGGTGCGCGACACCACGCCGCCATTATTGCTTCTGCCTAAATCATTTACCGTCATGGCGCTCTCTGAAGAGGGCGCGATGGTGGAGTATAGCGTCGATGCGAGCGATCTGGTCGATCCGCTCCCACTGATCGACTGCGCACCGCCATCTTCGCGCGTCTTCGATCTCGGCGAGACGCTCGTGGTCTGCGAGGCCAGCGACAGCTTTGGCAATAGTGCCCTTGGCAGCTTTACCGTCACCGTTGTGCTCGACATCGTCCCGCCAGAAATTCTTTTGGTTCGTTTGAACGACGGTGCAGCTGAGAGCGCCACACGCGAGATAAATCTGCGCTTCAGCGCCATCGACCCGGAGCCCGGCAGCGGTGTCTCCGATTACCTGGTGAACGAGTATATCCCGGATACCGAGCTGGGGATTTGGACGATTGTGCGGTCGACTTCCTGGCAGCCGACGACTGGTGAGAGCACCCGCAGTTGGACTTTGACGGCCGATCCGGGTGCCCATTATGTGCAAGTGCTGGTGCGCGACCGCGCCGGGAATATTTCGTCGCGACCAGGTGGCGCAATCATCAATTATGTGCCAGCGAGCGATAGTATCAAGCAGGGCACGACTCGTATCTATCGCTACCGGGTGCAGGCGGGTCAACATGTCGATGTACGAGTGACACCGCTGAGCGGTGACGCCGATCTGCTGATCTTCCCGCCGACTTACCCGGCCCTGGCAGGCTGGCGTAGTGAGAACCGCAGTGGTGAAGACCGCGTGAGCTTTATCGCGCCAGAAAGCGGCTCTTATCAAATCGAGGTCTACGGCTTTACAGCAGCTACCTATAGCCTTGATGTGACGATCGGGCTGGCAACGGCGCGGGCCGATACGTCGAGCGTGCTCGTTGAGCCGAAGGCGCAGCGCGGCCCGGCCTTCCCGCCCGATGCATTGCCCGGTATGCCGGAGCCTGCACAGCTGCAGTATCATGTGCATCTGCCGCTGTTGCGCGGGCGATAAAAAAGGTGGCACACCAGTTCGCGGGCGGAGCCTTCGCGCTGGTGTGCCACCTGCCTATGCATCAGCGCGCCGTCCATCCTGCTGCCATCTCATAGACGCTGCCCGTCATCGTGCCAGCAGTCTCGCTGCACAAAAGTGGGCTAACTCCGCGACTTCTTGCGGCTCGACCAGGCGTTTCACCACAGCCGGTTCGAGCATCACCTTGCTGATAACATCGCTCTCGGGAATGCCACGGGTGCGCGCCTGATCGGCGATCTGCTTCTCCACCAGCGGCGTGCGCACATAGGCCGGCGCTATCAGATTGACCGTGATATTATGCGCGCCACCTTCCAGCGCTGCCGTGCGAGTGAAGCCGAGCAGCCCGTGCTTTGCTGTAACATAGGCAGCTTTGAACGGCGAGGCGCGCAAACTATGCACGGAGCCGATGTTGATGATACGGCCCCAGTTATGGGCCTTCATCGAGGGCCAGACATACTTCGTCAGCAAAAACGGCGCGGTCAGCATCACCGCGATCATGGTGTCCCATGTCTCTTCTGGAAATGTTTCGATCGCGTCGATATGCTGAAACCCGGCGTTATTGACCAGAATGTCGACGCGGCCATAACGCGCGATAGCGGCGTCGACCAGCCTGCGGCAATCGGCGCGCTGCGCTAGGTCGGCGCGCTCGAAATGGCCGTTGATCGCGGTAGCCACGGCCTGACCCTGATCTTGATTTAAATCGGCCACTACAACGTGGCAGCCCTGTCCCGCCAATTTCTCGGCCACCGCCCGCCCGATACCGCTTCCTCCGCCCGTGACGATCGCGACATGTGTTGCCATCGGTGTGGTCACTCCTTGCATAGTTATGGTGTATCGTGATATGTTGGCGGTTACGCCGCCAATACATCACGATACACCATAACCTTTCAGCTGAATGTGGTATCCCAACGCTGCGCCCTTACGAAAGTGCTGTGCGCTCTATGCCGCTCTCAGCTGTGCTGCTTCGCTACGCGCGCCATCGGTATGAAGTGCGCAGCTCGGGCACGGCGGCGGCGACCGCGCCGTCATCAGGATGCAGCCAGGCCGC
>JAAUTF010000171.1 GCA_012031775.1 Candidatus Altimarinota bacterium
GGTCGCCGTCGGCAGCCGCGATCAGGCGAGCGCCGAGGCTTTTGGGGCTGAGTTCGGTATTTCGCGCTGCTACGGCTCATACGAGGATCTGCTGGCCGATCCTGAAGTCGACGCGGTCTATATTGCGACGCCGCACCCGCTGCACGCGCGTTGGGCGCTTCGTGCCGCCGAGGCTGGCAAGCACATGCTATGCGAGAAGCCGCTAACGCTGAACTACGCCGACGCGATGGCAGTGGTTGAGGCTGCGCGCCGCAACGATGTCTTCCTGATGGAAGCCTTTATGTATCGCTCGCACCCGCAGATCGCGCGCCTGGTGGAACTGATCCGCACGCAGGCGATCGGCGAGCTACGAGTGATCCAGGTGACCTTCAGCTTCGATGCCGGGTACAACCTCAACGGGCGTTTGCTCAGTAATGCGCTCGGCGGCGGCGGGATCTTGGATGTCGGCTGTTACTGCGTCTCGATGGCGCGCTGGTGGCGGTGCCGCGCTGGGCAAGCCCTTTGCCGAGCCGCTTAAAGTCAGTGGGAGCGCCCATGTGGGCGAGGAGAGCCGCGTCGACGAGTACGCGCTCGCCACGTTGCAGTTCCCCGGCGGCATCCTGGCTCAGCTCGCAACCGGTGTGCGCCTCAACCAGGAGAACGTCGTGCGCCTCTTCGGCAGTTTGGGCAGCATCACGTTGACCGATCCCTGGGTGCCGCGTGGTGATACGCGTATCATTGTGCAGCGCGGCGAAAACCGCGAGGAGATCACAATTGCGCATCCAGGCGATCTCTACGCGCTAGAGGCCGACACCGTCGCAGCGCATATCGCCGATCGACAGTCGCCGACGATGAGCTGGGAGGATACACTTGGTAATCTGCAGACCCTCGACCGCTGGCGTGCTGCGGTCGGCGTGATCTACGACGAAGAGCGGCCCGAGGCAAAACGCGGCCCGCTGCATGGGCGAGATCTAGCGGTGCGCGCCGACAGCGTGATGCGCTACGGCAGCATCGCCGGGCTGGAGAAGCAAGTTTCGCGGCTGGTGCTTGGTGTGGATAATCAGGAGACAATGCCGCACGCGGCGGCGATGTTCGACGATTTTATCGAGCAGGGCGGCAACTGCTTCGACACGGCCTATATCTACGGTAGCGGTAGCTGCGAGCGCTTGCTTGGCCATTGGCTGCACACGCGCGGCATGCGCGAGCAGGTAGTGCTGATCGGCAAAGGCGCGCACACACCGTACTGCACGCCAGAGCACATGCGGCGGCAGCTGGGGCAGAGCCTAGAGCGCCTTCAGACCGACTATGTTGACATCTATATGCTACACCGCGACAACCGCGATATTCCGGTAGGCGAGTTCATTGAAGCGCTGAACGACGAGCAGCGCGCCGGGCGTATGCGGATCTTCGGTGCCTCGAACTGGTCGCTCGACCGCATCGCTGCGGCCAACGCCTACGCCGCCGAGCGCGGGCTGCAAGGCTTCAGCGTGATCAGCAACAACTTCAGCTTGGCGCGGATGGTGTCCCCGCCCTGGGATGGCTGCCTAGCCGTCTCCGATGCTGCAAGCCGAGCCTGGCTGCGTGAGCAACAAATCCCATTGCTGCCCTGGTCGAGCCAGGCGCGCGGCTTCTTCACCGGGCGCGCCCACCCCAACGACCATTCCGACGCCGAGTTAGTGCGCTGTTGGTACAGTGACGACAACTTCGAGCGCAAGCGTCGTGCCGAGGAACTAGCCAGCCAGCGCGGCGTACTACCGCTGAATATCGCGCTCGCCTATGTGCTGCACCAGCCCTTCCCCACCTTCCCGCTGATCGGCCCACGCACAATTGCCGAGACCAGCAGCTCACTGCGCGCGCTGACGGTTGATCTGTCGCCGGAAGAAGTGGCCTGGTTGAACCTCGAATGACAACCTCACGCGCCCCTACGCAAATCCCACCAGCGTCAGGCAGAGGCCGCCGAAGCCGATCAGCAGTAGGCCGAGAGGGATCGCCGCAACCGCATAGCCGATCAGCAGCGCGCGGCGTGTTTGCGGGTAGTTACGCCAACGACGCTGTGGAATAAAGGCAAAAGCAAAAAGGGTCACGGCCGTGAGCAGCAGACTCACGGCCAGGGCCCCTCCGATCGAGTTCGTCATCGCGCCGATGGCTAAGGGCACGACGATGCCAACCATCATCAGAGCGAACGCCGTTAGAAAGGCCCAGCCCGCCCCCAGCCAGAAGCGCCGCCCCGGTGTCCCCTCGGCGGTGTCGGGGGCAGCGGTGTTCACCGGCGGTGTCACCGCCGTTTCCTGAGACAAGCGTCGCAGCGCCTCATCGATATCTTCGGCGGTGTAGCCCTGCTGGAGCGCTTGTTCGCGCAGGGCCGCTTCCTCGTACACACCACGGTAGGCACGGAGATAGGCCGCTATTCGTTGGACTGCCTCTTCGTTTGCCATGTGGCCTCCTGCTTGCACAAAAACACCGGACACGAATGTCCGGCGTCGTCTAGCTCTTGGTGAACATAATTGTAGTCGAAGACCAGCATTTTGTCTACACGTGCCACGAGCCGATCACGCGCGACGCGGGGCGCGCCTGCCGAGCAAGAGCGTCACGCCTGAAGAGCCTGGGCGAGCGGGTGCTCTTTGGTGCTGCGCAATTTCTACGACCACTGTGCGACAGATCTGTGACATCGCTGGGATTGTTCTGCAACAGAGTCCTGCTACACTCAGCAGGAGAGGGGCCCTGGAGCCTAGACGATAAAACCAGCCCTGCTCGATCGGGACGGAGCGGCTCTGGTATACTTGAGCTACACGCTATTCTTAGCTTTTTCGCCGAGCGAAAGCTACACGCTGAAAACACCAATGCCGACGATTCTGCTCATCGAAGACGCCCTCGATCTTGCCGAGATTATGCGCCGCGAGCTCGTCGCTGCCGGCTACGCGGTGACCCACGCTGCCGATGGTGTAGCTGGTATTGAGCGCTTTGGTCGTGAGAAACCCGATCTCGTCGTTCTCGACTGGATGCTCCCCAAGCGCGACGGCCTCGACGTGCTGCGGACTATTCGCCAGGCTGGTACTACGCCAGTATTAATGCTCACCGCTCGCAGTGAGGAGGCAGACCGCGTGATTGGGCTAGAGCTAGGTGCAGACGATTATCTTGTAAAACCCTTTGGTATGCGTGAGCTACACGCCCGTGTTCGAGCGCTTTTGCGCCGCTCTGAAGTCACAACGGCGCTTCTGAAAGCCGACCAGACACCGACACCAGTGCTGTTGCGTTACGCCGGGCTTGTGCTAGATCCGCAGGCCCACCGGGCGACGCTTGATGGTGCTGCACTAGAGTTAAGCCCTACCGAATTTCAGCTGCTGCAGTTGTTACTGCGATCACCTGGCCGAGCCTTCGGGCGAGCCTACCTGCTCGACACGATCTGGGGCCAGCAGTACGTCGGCGGCGACCGCACCGTGGACAATGCGATGCTCCGGTTACGCAAGAAGCTCGGCGCTGTCGGCGAGGCGATCGAGACGGTGTGGGGCGTGGGCTACCGCCTGCGGGAGCTGTAGCGTGGCCCGCTCGCAGTACTGGCTGCTCCTAGCCGCACCGCTGCGTGGTACTGTGGAAGTACTCGGCCTCTACCTCGTGCTCGTGCTGGTGCTGCTGCCGTTCCTCGCCGTCGAGTGGCGCGTCGGCGTTGAGTCGCTGATACGCTTCGGGGCGCTGCTGCTCTTTGTGCTGCGGCTGCGGCGGGGCGACGGCTCCTGGTGGCGGCAGGTACTCCACGAGTTGGGAAGTGCTGCCGGATTCGCTGCCACCCTTGCAGCGTTTACAACCCTGCTACTTATTATCACTACCGCAACCCATCTTGAAGCGTTTGGCTACCCGTCTGCCCCGCTGCCGCTGTTCGGTCGACTTGTAGCCGACAGCCTCGGCGGGCTGGTGTTCTGGCGGGCGCTGCTACTGGGTGCGACACAGCTGCATCGGCTCCAGCGCACTTCGCTCCAGTGGTCGCTCACCTATGCCAGCGTGGTTTTTGTCGGCGTTACTGTGCTGCTCTGTGGTGCAGCGGCGCTGGCGACCGTGCTGTGGAACTGGCAGTTCTTCGCTGGCGGGCTCACCACTGGCCCCGATAATCTCCCCGCCGACCCGATTACGAGCCTGAGCGTGGTAGTTGCAATGGTAGTGGTGTTGGTGCTGGCGCTCTTTCTGACCCTGATCGTCGCTGCGGCGGTGCCGGCGGCCTTCTTCGCCTGGTTGTTCACCCGCCGCACTACCCGTCGCCTCGGCCTGCTCGCCGAGCCACCGCTGCCTTGCAGAGCGGTGAACTCGCCACCCGTCTTGTTGTTGAGGGCGAGGACGAAGTCGGCCAGTTGCAGCAGGCCTTCAACGCGATGGCTGTCGATCTGGAGCGCGCGGTGGGCGAGTTGACGACGGCGAACGCTGCCTTGCAGCAGGAGCGCGACACGGTGCAGCGGCTGCTGGACGAGCGCCGCGCCCTGATCGCCGCCGTGTCGCATGAGATTCGTACCCCAATCGCCACCGCCCGCGGCTACCTGGACGCGGCGCTAGGCCATTGGGAGGCCACACCGCCGCCTACCTTGCGTGCGGATATCGCAGTGGTGGAGCGCGAGCTTATACGGCTCCAACGCCTGATCGACGATCTGTTCACCTTGGCCCGCGTCGAGGTGCAGCAGCTACCACTGACAATCGCTCCAACTGATGTTGGTGCTCTGCTAAACCGCAGTGTGGACGCCCTGGCTGCGGGTGCCTGGTCGCGGGGCCGGGTCGAGCTCATCGCCGAGCCGACGGAATCGACGCTTACGGTGCTGGCCGACGAGGGGCGGCTGGAGCAGGTGATCCGCAACCTGCTGCTCAACGCTATTCGCCACACCCCGCCCGGCGGCATTGTCGCCTTCGAGGCGAGCGCCGCCGAAACCACTGTGACGATCAGTGTCGCTGACACCGGTGTGGGTATCGAGCCAGAGGAATTGGCGCTGATCTTCGAGCGCTTCTATCGCGGCGATGATTCGCGGGCGCGTGAGACAGGTGGTGCTGGCCTCGGCCTGGCCCTCGTGCGCGAACTCGTCGTCGCCATGGGCGGCAGCGTCGACGTAACGAGCGAAGTAGGGCGCGGGAGTCGCTTCGGCATCACACTGCCGGTGGCGTAAAGTGCCGACTCGACGCAGATTCGACGTGAAGATTTCAATCGAACTGGCGTGCTATAATAAACGCCAAGCATATTACACTATCTCTAGAGGAAAAGCCATGCGCGCACTGGTTGTCGCCACCGACGCTCCGACCGTCCTCGGCCCGCCGCAGGGCCATTGGCGCTATGCCGATTGGGAGAACTTGCCTGACGATGGGAATGTCTACGAGATTATTAATGGAGTGCTGTATATGACGACTGGGCCGCGAACCTTTCACCAGTGGATACAGCAGCGTCTCTATCGTTACCTCGGCATTCCAGCAGAAGATGGTAGCTTCGGCTATGCCTTCACCGCGCCAGTAGGCCTGCTGATGCCCGGCTGCGACCCGGTGCAACCCGATTTTTGTTTTTGTACGCAAGGCGAATGCGGGCATTCTCATTGATGGTCGTATTCGCGGCGTGCCAGACTTGATTGTCGAGATCCTCTCGCCAAACAACGCGGTCTACGATAGGCAGGTGAAACTGGTGGCCTACGCGATGGCTGGCGTCCCCGAGTACGCGATCGTCGACCCGCGCACGCGCACGCTCGACCACTACCGCCTGCACTCACCAGGGCGTTATAACGGCCCCTCCACCATCGATGAACATGGCAGCGTCTGCTTCGACTGCTTGCCGAGCATTACATTACAGGTCGGCGACTTGTTCGCGGGCGCGCCGGATACGTCGTTGTAAATAGAGATGCGGCTGTCTGTTTTAGTGGCTTTGCTACCAAAACAGACAGCCACATGTATAAAATGAGGAGAGAGCGATGCAAACGCTCGATGCGCTCACGATGCTTTTTCGCCATAACCTCTGGGCTAACCTGCGCCTGCTCGAACTTTGTGCCCCGCTCGGCGACGAGCAGCTCGACGCAACACTCGTCGGCACCTTTGGCAGCATCCGCGCTACACTGGAACATATCGTGCGCGCCGAGCGCTCGTATTTCTCGCGCGTTAGCACCGGCCAGCCCTACCGCAGCCCCGAGGTCGCGCCGCCGCTTACCCTGGACGAAATGGCCGAGGAACTGCGCCGCAGCGGCGAGGGCTTCGTCCAGTGGGCACCAAAAATTCAGCCCGAAGATAGCGTCGAGATCGATTGGGACGGTACCATGCGCTGGGTGCCCAAAACCGTCTTGCTCACCCAGGCGATCAATCACGCTACCGAGCATCGCGCCCAGATCATGGCGATTTTAACGCAGCTCGGCATTCAGCCGCCTGAGCTGAGCGGCTGGGAGTACTACGCGATCTCGCCGGTTACTAAGTATGGAACTACAGATCGACCTCTACACCGAACAGCATCGCGCCGCCGTCGTAGATCTATCGCTGCGTGCGTGGGAACCCGTCTTCGTCTCGCTCGAACAAGTGCTCGGCGCTATGCTCTTTCGTGCGCTCGTCCCCGACTGGCGCATAAGCCAGCAGAAAGCTGTCGAGGATGTCTGTGCCGCCGCCGAGAACCATGTCTGGGTTGCGCTCATCGCCGACGCCGTTGTCGGCTTTGTCGCCGTGCGCCTGCATCCCGAGGATACGCTGGGCGAGATCTATATGATCGCCGTCGACCCGGCGGCGCAAGGGCAGGGCGTTGGCTCAGCGCTGATCGGCTTCGCGCTTGAGTGGATACGCGCGGCAGGGATGCAGGTGGCCATGGTCGAGACCGGCGGCGATCCCGGCCACGCCCCGGCGCGCCATACCTACGAAAAGAACGGCTTCGCCCTGCTGCCGATCGCGCGCTACTACAAGTTGTTATAGCCTGAGGTTCGCGGTTTATGCGGCGCGGCCAGGGGCGGTGGCGTTCACGCGCCAGACCCGTGGGGTCTATCAAGGGACTTTCACCGCGCTAGGTTCAGCGCCAGCAGCCGCGCCAAGATCTCTTCGTCGCCGAGATCCGTCGGCCAGCCGTAGGCCGCTAGCACCGCTGCGTCGAGTTTGCGGTGCGCGTTGGCTAGCCAGGTCGGGCGCTCGTTGTAGAGTTTGGTCAGCGTGCGCTGCTTTAGCTCCGCTTCGCTCGCCCCCGCCGGGTTTAGCCAGTTGTCGCGCAGCTCCACCAGCCGCGCCGCTGCTGCCCCGATCGCTGCCACCCGCGCATCTTCCAGCGGCTCTTGCCCCGGCGGCCACGGGAAGGGAAAGGTTTCGAAGGTCGTAGAGGGAGTGTAGCGGAAACCGCTTTCAGCCTCGCGTAGCTGTGTGCCCATCGCTCGTGCCCACAGCTCGTGAACTTTGGAGTGCAGCACGCCGAAGAAGTAGTCGTCTGCGCGTGCGAAAACAAGGGTGCCCTGATTACAAAGCACCTCTGGCTGTATCCACACAAAGATGCGATGTTTGGATACTGCGGGCGTGGCCACAAAGCGATGAAGCCCTTTGAGAGCATCTCGCATCTCATGTCGTGGTCGCCCATATTGCCACCAGGCACCGGCGTACTTTACCTTACTCTCTTGCATTCTAACGGGATAAACATTCTTTCGTACGTATTCGAATGGAGCCTCGTAGAGAGCAGCTTCTTCCTCTGTCATAAGTCCGAAATCGATCGTCCATTTACCTCTATTACGTTGTACGAGGTCTACTGCACTCGCTACAGGTCGAACTACATCGTTATTGTAGCGGCCATTAGGGTTAAGCGGAGCGCTTAACAATTTAGCTGCAACATCAGCATCGATATCAAATGGAGCTTTTGGTGAAGGCCCCATGAAGGCAATGTTTGAGTTTTCTTGTAGTATTTGGGCAAGATCTGTATTCACCGAGCTTGTAAGATTTGGATTGATAAGGGTTACCGGTAATCCGTCAAGTTTGTGGTCGGTCTCTTTTCCATTATCAAAACCAACGATGGAAACCTGAACAGCAGCGCCATCAAGAATCCACTTACGATCACTCCATGCCATAAAGATATTGCCGCTTGACTGAATACGCTCTAGCACTTTACGGTTCACACCACCTCGAATAGATTGAGTAGCGAGCAATCCAACACGCTTTACTTCATCACGCTCAATGGAAGCTCGTGCCCGCTCAAACCAGTAGCAAACGAGATCCGCAAATGCAGGCACGCGATCTTCATATAGTTGAAAAAGCATGTCGACATACTCATCACCTAATTCCTTGCGAATCTTGTTGCCGCCCAAAAACGGCGGGTTGCCGACGACGACATCGGCGGCAGGCCAGGGCGGTTCCACGGGCTGGCCCTGCGCGTCAAGGCGAGGATGGCGTCCATATGCTTGATTGTGTCGAGCGGCTTGAGGATGGGCTCAGACGGCGTGCCGAAGCCGTTGTCGCGCAGCCATTGGATGTAACCGATCCAGACCGTGATCTGCGCCAGTTCGTGGGCGTACTCGTTGACTTCGATGCCGTACAATTGCTCGGGCGAGACGCCAGGAAAGAACATGCCCACGCCGAGATCGCCGGCCAGCGCGATCACTTCTTTTTCCAGGTCGAGCAGCTGCTTAAGCGCGACATACAGGAAATTGGCGCTGCCGCAGGCCGGGTCGAGCACACGTGTGGCGGCGATCTCGGCGGCGAAGCCAAGCAGCAGGCTCTTCAACTCGTTCTGCAAGCGGTTGGCCTGGCGCGCATCGGCTGTCGTGCGGCGCACGGCGAGATCCTGGGCCTGGGCCTGCACCGTCTGCCAGCGCCGCCGCAGCGGTGCCATCAGCAGCCGGCTCGACGATCAGCAAAATATCGTCGCGGCTGGTATAGTGCGCGCCGAGCTGTGCGCGCTTGGCCGGGTCGAGCGAGCGCTCGAACAGCGTACCGAGGATAGATGGCTCGATGCTCGACCAATCGAGCGCGCTGACGCGCTGCAAAATATCCATGCCCGTGCTGTCGAGCGGCAGCACCGTGGCATCGTCAAAGAGCCGCCCATTGATATGCGGAATATCCTCCATCGCGAAAAAGCCGCCGCTGCGCATCGCCGTAAACAGCTGGCCCAACTGTTCGACAAACAGCGGCGCGCGGGCGCGGGTAGCGGCGATCAACTTGCTGAACAGACCGTTAGGCAGCAGGCCGACATCCTCGGCAAAAAGGCAGAACAGCAGGCGGATGAGAAAATGCGCGATCGGCTGCGGCTGCTCGCCATAGCGGCGCAAGAGTGTAGCCAGGTTGGCGAACTCGGCGGCGGCCTGCTCGGTAACCTGCTGCGTCGTCTGCGGGGCGCGAAACGCCTCGGGGTTCGTCCAAATATCGCGCAGGCGCTGCAGGCCCTGCGGCGTAAGCAGATCGTCGAGCGTAATCGTCACCACCTGCTTGACCGTATTGGTAAAATTGGTATGGATAACGATCGTATCGATATCGCTGACCACCAGCAGCGGCGGGTTCTGCAAACTCTCGCGATACTGCAACAACTGCTGATAGGCTTTATCCAGATCGGCGTGTTTGCCCTTGTACTCCCAGGCAAAAAACCGCGCTTCCAGACATCGGCCCAACCCTTGCCGCCGCGCTGCTTATCGGCACCAGCCTCGAAGGCATAACGCGTGCCGCCGGGGTCGTCCTCCTCGGGCGTCGGCTGGCCGATCAGTCGGCAAAGGCCGATAAAATGGGGCTGGGCGCACCGCGCTCCTTCAGCGTGGCCTGCCGCCAGGTAGCGACGAACTCCTGCGGGGTGCGGGGCTGGGACATAATGTAGCTCGGGATTCAGAAGGGCGGGTGCCTGTACAGAAGTATAGCCGTTCGCAAGAGCGTGCGCAAGGCCACACCTTAGGAGCTTCCTATGCCTGAATACAGCGAGCTGCTGCTGCAGATCGCAGACAACATCGCGACGCTGACGCTGAACCGGCCCGCGCGCCTGAACGCACTCGGTGTGCAGCTGGCCGCTGAGCTGCGGGCGGCGCTCACCGAGCTAGAAGCAAACGGCGCAGTGCGCGTGCTGGTGCTCACCGGGGCGGGCGAGCGCGCCTTTTG
>JAAUTF010000172.1 GCA_012031775.1 Candidatus Altimarinota bacterium
AAGCAAAGATCGGCGGGTCGCCATCGTGGGGGTACACGCGCGAAGGCGTCGAAGAACGCGAGATCGACGCCGGGCGCGAGCACTTGCGCTTTGGCCGCGATCATCGCGACGCTATCTATTTCCTGGTAGTCGTGGAAACGCCCTAGCAGATCGGGCAGTGCGGCGAGAAAAACACGCTGATGAAAGGCCGAGTTGAAGAGCAGCGTGTTGGCGGCCAGCGCGGCAGTATAGTTCGTCCAGGCGAAACTTAGATCGCGGCTGCGCCCCGACGGCAGTGGGTAGGTCAGCTGATTTTCGTGGAAATAGAGCGCCACCGGAATAGCGCCGAACACATCGGCGCTGAGCGCGCGAAACGTCGCTAGGTCGAGCATATCCGTGGCGACGATCAGGTCGGGGTGAACTTTCAGCGTACGTGCCATACGCGCCAGCGTCACGGCCGCGCCGCGCATCCGCCAGCGCCAACCCCCGGCGATCGGCAGCGTCAGCAACTCGACAGCGTGCCGACTATGGCGCTGAAAGCCTTGCGCAACCGCCGCGTGCGAACCGCCGTGAAAGGCATCGAGCCAAAGAATGCGCACCACTCGCTCCAGAACATCCTATGGGCGCAGCACGCTGCGCCCACCCGGGGCCTCCGGCCTCTCGGCAGCCCCTACTCTGCGCGCCGGACATACTCGATCACACCGCGCTGGCCGAGGCGCTGTTCGAGGTTTAACACATATTCGAGCGCGGGCCGGTAGGGATGCGGCGCAGTCAGCATGCGGTCGGCAGCGATCGTACAGCCGATATAACGGAGATGGTGATAAGCCACCCACTCGGCAAAACCTTCGCGCAAGATCTCATCGCCGAGCAGCGGGCAATTCTCGCCCTGCCAGGCATGGGCATATTCATGGGCTGTCGTGGTGCGGAAGGTGAGCCGTGGCAGTCCGTAGAGCAGATAAATTGCGCGCACATGGCCCTGCCGTTGGTAGAGGCCAAGCGTCCGGGCGATCATCGCCGTCGCTGCTGTGCGGCACAACCTCACCGTGAACGGCAGCCAGCGTTGGCGCATCTACCAGGGACGGAAGACACGCCGACGTTCAAATGCATGCCGAACTGCGCTACAATCGCGGTGACCGTCTCGTCGAAGATCGACTGCGCCAGGGCGGCGTCGTAAACGGCGGTAACATGGCAGACAGCGCATTGCAAACGGCCATCGTGGAGTTTCCAATGCTCGATGCCCACAGGAGCACCACAACTGGTGCAGCGCGGTCGCTTGGCGATACAATCGGGGCAATAGCGCTCGGGGCGGCCCAGCAGTGTGTAGTAGCTGCTGCTGAGAAAGGTGTTGCAGGCCGCACAGCGATCGAGCGCGGCTGACTGACGTGGTGGAGAATACTGAAGAGCCATGAGCGGGTTATAAAATGTTTGCTGCTCCAACAGTTGTACCTGTACGTAACAGCATATCACAGCCCTTCGTCCGACGCAAAGGGTATGCCTTTAATACCAGCCCAGCCCGCAAGTGCAATCACACAGGTGCCCTGCTTTGCACGAGCACATGCGCGGCAATCCCGATAGAAAGACAGACGAGCGCAATAATGTCTGCGACCACCACTCGCCAGATCTGAGCGTTATAGTCGCCAACTGCTAAAGCCAGCCAGATGAACGATGCTATGCTGATCACGCCAGCTGTGAAGGCAAGGATGTGGAGCGCCGGATTAAAGGCCGCCAGCAGAAAAAACAGCCCCAACAGCCCAAATAATACCGCGCGGTGCCGCATTAAGATTTCCAGATTCGGCTCATCAAAGGGCAAGCCATACAGCGTTGTAAGCTGATTGCGGCCAAGCAACCCTACAGCGGGTAGCAGATGGATCACTCCGACGACAAACAACATAAGCATAATCAGTGCGCGCATCGGCAATAGCTCCCTGGGTGATTTGCTGATGGATCATCGCTACAGCTTATGCTACCTCCCCCACCGACACGTAGCAATTACCTGTGAGGTAATATATATAGCAATCCTAAACGGGTGTGTTCAGATCTGTGTCGTCGTGCGCGGCGTAGCCGCGCAGACGACACAGATCTGAACACAACCTATCTGTAGGATTGCTATAGCCATCCTAAACAGTTTGTGGAGAAGCTGGTGGTGCTTGCACGCGGCGGAGCCGCGTGCAAGCACCACCCCTTACTACAACCTATTTAGGGTGCCATTCTCGAATGATTTGCAGATAGAAATCCTCCGGCAGTGGCTGCCCTGCCGTGTTGGTGTGGGCGGCGCGGGCTACGCCGGTGCTTTCCGGCCACTCGTTCCATGTTTCGATGAAGAGCAGATCGGCAGTGGCGGGCACGGACGCCAGGCTCTGCCGTAGGAACGCGCCATCGTCGCGCTGGCGCACACGTGGGTCGACGATCGCGTTTATACGCGAGTTGTCGAAGCCAGGGCCAACGCTGCTGACGGTGAAATCGTTGAGCGTGTGCGTACTTGCCCCGTTCAGTGCCGTGCCCCAGCTGTAGCGCGCATCGGCGACGGCCTCGATCGAACGGCGCCCAGCGGGCGGGTTACGCGCCGCGTCGCTGAACCAGGTATCCTCGATAATCAGGAAGGGGCGCACGCCGAAATCGCGCGCAAAGGCATCGGCAACTGCACCCCACAGTGCGCCGGAAAGCTCTAGATTGTCGCAGCAGAGCGCGGTGTAGCTCACAATGATCGGGCGACCATCGACCGTTGCCCACATAGCGCGTGGGATCTGCTCAAAGAAGCCCTTGATATGACGGTCGTAGAAGAAGTAACCGCTGCGCTCGTCGCTCAGCGGCAATTGCCCAATCTGCGGCCCGAAGCGGTAGCCGTCGCCGTTGAAGTCGCTGTACATGGCCTGCTGCGCGGTTGTATCGAGAAACATACCGATCGGAATAGGGCGTTCGAGTACAGCGTTGGCCTGTACTAGTAGCTGCAATGTCTCCTGGCGAAACCAGAAATGTGGGTGCTCGCCCCAACTGACGGGAAAGATCAGATCCATGCCGACCGATTGCATATCGCGTAGCTCGCTTGCGTACCAGTCGTAGTTCAAGGAGGAATAAGCTGTGCCATCGCGCGCATCAGGGTCGTCGGGCAGCGGTGCAAGCCAACCCGGCGGCACAACACTGAGTTGCTCGGCGTCGCACTCGTGCTCAGGGCAGTGGTACCAGTAGAAGAAAAAGGTCGCCAGGCGTGTCTCGTCTTCGCTCGCGGGCGAAACAGGGTCGGCGCTATCGGTGGTACCACTGCCGGAACAGGCGTTGCGGCCAAGGAGGGCACCGGTGTCGCTGCGCCTGAGTTCGTCGGCTGTGGGTTCGTTGTCGATTGCGGCGCTGGAAGTGGACGAGCCTCACCAGCGCAGGCCGCCAACAGCACAACAAGGAGAAGGGTGACATATTTCATATCGATATTAAACCGCAGCTATGTGTTGCGCGCAAGAAAGATCTTCATACCTCCATACATCCAGTTGTTACAGCCACGCGTATAGTCTGTGTACAGCTTGAGAGAACAAATAAATATTAATCGCTGCGAAAACGATATATTACCAATGTGATCGCACGATATATTATGGCAGCTCTCTTGTTGTTTGCCCTCGTTTCGGTGTTGTGAGTGCGTTGGTGCTGATCTTGTGATGTTTCGTTTGTAATGATTTCTGCGATATGCGCAGAAATGCTGCATGCATTGGGTGTGCGGCACGGATTCGTATGCTTCCAAACAGGAGGAACAAGCAATGTACGGTATTCGTTCGCTGGCTCGCATCGGTTTCGCGCTCATCGTAGCTGCTATGCTACTGTCGTTCACAGCCGTTGCCCGCCCGGTCGGTGCGCAGGATACAGCGCTGCTCTTCGCGTTTCAGGGCACGGTGCGGAATGGCCCCAGCAGCAGCACAATCATCAGCGGCGACCTCTCGCTGACGCCGAATGCCGACGGCACGTTGACCGGCGCGCTCGACGTCGGTGACGCCAGCATTCCTGTCACCGGTCGCCTTGCCGGTGCGAACATCACCGTTACCTTCGACCTCGGCGGCGGTGTGTTTGTCTTCGGCATTGGCCGCGCCGACGCTCGTGGCAATTTCCGCGGTCCCTTCGTCGGCCCTGCCAGCGGCGACTTCGGCCAGTGGGTAGCTCGCCCGATCACGCTTGCCTCCTACGGCTTCAGTGGTACGGTTGAGCGCGGCCCCAGCACCGGCACCACGTTGGCTGGCGACCTCGACCTGCGCATTATTACGAATCGCTTCACCGGCACGCTCACCATCGACGAAAACACCGTCATCCCTGTCGAAGGCCGCATCAGCAGCCACGAAGGCCAGTTCCGCATCAAGATCACCTTCGACCTCGGCGACGGCGTGACTATCGTCGGCACCGGTCGCACCGACGCTGCCGGCGTCTTTACAGGTGATTTCCGTGGCCCGCAGGCCGACGATCGCGGTAAGTGGACGGCGACGCCCAACAGTTAAGTGTAGCGCCTGAAATGGTGAAAGGGCGATCTCCACAACGGCGTTGTGGAGATCGCCCTTTTGTGTTCAGCACAGTCCCTCATTCCTCTTGCCGGAACTGAAAATCTTTCGTATGATAAGGCAACTACAGGAACCCTAAATGATTCGTAAAGTAGTTGTGTGGTACGTCGCGGCGTAGTCGCGACGTACCACACAACCTTGTTTACAAACCCATTAGGGTTGCTATAGAACGCGCGTTTTATGTGAAGCAGGAGGCGCAAATGACCGCGCAACCCAAACCGCAGCTAACAAGCGAGGAATACCTTCTTTTTGAACGTGCGAGTGAAGAAAAGCACGAATATATCGCTGGAATGGCGTATCTGATGGCGGGAGGAAGTAAACGGCATAATCGCATTGCGGGTAGTACATATGCAGCCTTATACGCCCAACTGCGGCGGCGTAACTGTATCGTGTATCCTAGTGATATGCGGGTGAAGTCTGTACAGACAAACATCTATACATACCCAGATATTGCAATTACCTGTGGAAACGAACAGTTCGAGGACGAAAAAGAAGACACCTTGCTTAACCCTGTCGTCCTTATTGAGGTGTTATCACCTTCGACTGAAAAATATGATCGCGGAAAGAAGTTTCAGCATTATCGAACAATTCTATCATTGCGTGAGTATGTGCTTATAGCACAGGACGATTATCATATCGAGCGGTTTGCTCGCCAAAGTGATAATACTTGGGTCTTTTCTGAGGCGATAGGTAAAGAGGCAACGATTGAATTGACGTCAATTCAATGCGTCTTAGCGCTTGAAGAAGTGTATGAGAAAATCGACTTCACGAGCGATGATAGTGAGGAAGCATAATGCCCCCTCTGCTTCCTGTCATTCCGAACGCAGCGCAATGCCCCCGATGTCATTTCGGACGCAGCACAGCGGAGTGAGAATCTGCATTGCCTCCGCAGCACTGCATTCGGGGTAGTCTGGCAGTGCGGCGCTGAGCACCGGTGAACGCGTAACTCCTGTCAATAATCGAAGGTGGCGTTCACATCGTTTAAGTAAGCCGTCCCATGATTGAAGTGAGCCGTCATATGATCGAAGTTGGTGTTCACATCGTTCAAGTGAGCCGTCCCATCGTTCAAGTGAGCCGTCCCATCGTTCAAGTGAGCCGTCATATGGCACAAGGTATGCGGTCGAATACGCTTGGCGGCTGAAAGCCGCAGGCTATACCGGTCCAAAGCCCGCCGACACGGGCTCCTGCAGACCACGTCGGCGGCCTTCCCGCTATGAGTCCGCCCGTTTACGGGCTGGGCGGCAGATTTCTCAGTTTGTTTGGGATGACATAGATACGCAATCTCTTCGTCTCTTGTCACCCTGTTATCCTGTCACCCTGTCTTAATTGCACCATCGTAGCGACATCGTCAACATAGAGCGGCGGCACTCCTGACTCCTGACTCCTGACTCCTCCTGTAAGTGCTATACTACTCACGGGCCGCTGAGCGTAGGAGCAAAACTATGAGTGCAACCGAGGTTATTGTCGCCGTTTTTAACGCCGGTTCGTCGCGGGCCGACAGTGCGCGCACCGAGTTACGGGCTGCTGCTATTGATAGTCAGCGCGCTCCCGCTAACATCGCCGTTGTGCGCCACCACAGCGACGGTGTGGTAACCGTCGACGAAAGTGTCGAAGAGCAGTCCACCCGCACTGCGCCTACGCTCTCCGCGATTGCGGGCTGGTTGCTCGGTGCTGTCGGTATGGTCTTCGGTGCGCCGCTCGGCCCGGCTCAGGGCATCGGTGCTGGTCAGGTTGTTGGCACCGAGATCGCCGCCGCCGATGATGCTGGCTACCCCGACGCGGTGCTCGAACAGATCGGCGAGCGCCTGCCGCTGAACAGCTCGGCCCTGATTGTCACCGTTGTGCCCGCTGATGTGCCTGCCGTTTTGGATTTGCTCGAACGCAATGGCGGTGTGACAGTGCAGAATACGCTGCCACACGCGCTGCGCTCCCGATTGGAGGGCGATAGCTGAGCACGCGCTGCACGGCTGGTGAGAGGCTGGCTCTGCGGCGCACAAGCGAGAGGAAAAGGAGAAGGAGTTATGACCGCTGACACCGAGGTTCGCACCCGGACGGGAATGACGGTCGATGCCTTTAAGCGCGCTTTCCTCGACAATCTTGCCTATTTACAAGGCACCGATCTAACCTTCGCTTCACGTACCGATCTCTACCTCGCCCTTGCCTACACTGTTCGTGACCGCCTCGTTCGCTCCTGGCTCGATACCATTCACGCCTACGCCGAGACTCGCACCAAAGTCGTCTACTATCTCTCCGCCGAGTATCTGCTCGGTCGCCAACTCGAGAACAATCTGCTTGCCGCCGCTGCTACCCCAGTTGCGCGCCAGGCGCTCGCCGAGTTGGGCCTCGACTTCGACGAGTTGCGCGATCTGGAAGCCGAACCGGGCCTTGGCAACGGCGGCCTTGGTCGCCTCGCCGCCTGCTTCCTCGACTCGCTCGCCACCCTCGGTATGCCCGCCGTTGGCTATGGCATTCGCTACGAATATGGGATCTTCAAGCAGAGCTTCCAGGACGGTTGGCAGGTCGAGCAGCCCGACGAATGGCTGATGCGCGGCGATCCCTGGTCGGTGCCGCACCACGCGATGGCGGTTAAAGTCGCTTTCGGTGGTCGCACCGAGGGCTATACCGACGAAAACGGCAGCTATCGTGTGCGCTGGTTGCCCGCCTATACCGTGCTCGGCGTGCCGTACAACATGATGGTGCCGGGCTATCAGAACGGTACAGTCAATACGCTGCGGCTGTGGAGCGCGCGCGCCAGCGAAGAGTTCAACCTCGCCGTATTCAACGCTGGCGATTACATCAGCGCCGTTCACGACAAACCGTCTCTGAGAATATTTCCAAGGTGCTCTACCCCGAGGATAGCACGCCGCAAGGCAAGGAGCTGCGCCTCCAGCAGCAGTATTTCTTTGTCGCCTGCTCGCTCGCCGATGTGCTGCGTGTGCATCCGACCAGCAACGATGCTTGGGAGCAGCTGCCTGAGCGCATTGTAATGCAGCTCAACGATACGCACCCTACCGTCGCCATCCCTGAGTTGATGCGCCTGCTGATCGATGTTCACGCCCTAAGCTGGGAGCGCGCTTGGCATATTACCACGCGTGTTTTCGCCTATACCTGCCACACGCTACTGCCCGAAGCGCTCGAAAAATGGTCGGTCGAGCTTTTCGCGCGCTTGCTACCGCGTCACCTCGAAATTATCTACGAGATCAATCGGCGCTTTCTCGACGAGGTGCGGGTGCGTTTTCCCAACGACGAAGCGCGTGCCCAGCGGATGTCGCTGATCGAAGAAGGCCCCGAGCGTCGTGTACGTATGGCCTATCTGGCCAGCGTCGCTAGCTTCTCGATCAACGGCGTGGCCGCGCTGCACTCCGATTTGCTCAAGCAAACGGTGCTACACGATTTCTTCGAGCTCTATCCGGCGAAATTCAATAATAAGACCAACGGTATTACGCCGCGCCGTTTTATGCGCCTGGCTAACCCACAGCTCACCGCGCTGCTCAACGAGCGCCTCGGCCCAGGGTGGGTGAATAACCTCGATGAGCTAAAGCGCCTGGAGCCGCTCGCCGACGATGCAGCTTTCCATGCGCAATGGCGCGCGGTGAAGCAGGCTAATAAGCAGGTGCTGGCCGATGTTTTCCAAAAGTCGTACGGTATCGCCGTCGATCCGAACTCGATCTTCGATGTGATCGTCAAGCGCTTGCACGAATATAAGCGCCAGTTGCTCAAGGCGCTGCACATTATTGTGCTCTACAATCGCATCAAGGCTAACCCCGCTATCGATATCGTGCCGCGCACCTTTATCTTCGGCGCCAAGGCGGCACCCGGCTACCGCATGGCCAAACTGATCATCAAGCTGATCAACTCGGTCGCCGAGGTTGTCAACAGCGATCCCGATGTGCGCGGGCGGCTGAAGGTTGTCTATATTCCTAACTTCAATGTCTCGATCGGCGAACGCATCTACCCCGCCGCCGACATCTCCGAGCAGATCTCGATGGCCGGCAAAGAGGCGTCCGGCACTGGCAACATGAAATTTGCGCTCAACGGTGCACTCACCGTCGGCACGCTCGACGGTGCAAACGTCGAGATCCGCGAACTGGTCGGGGCCGAGAATTTTCTTCCTCTTTGGCCTTACTACCGAGGAGGTGTTCGCCATTAAAGCTGTCGGCTACAATCCATATCACTATTACGAGACGAACCCGGCGCTTCAACAGGCGATCGACCAGATCGGCGGCGCTGTCTTCTCGCGCGGTGATACGTCGCTCTTCCAGCCGATCGTTCAGTCGCTGCTCGGCAGCGATACCTTTATGCACTGCGCCGATTTCCAGAGCTATATCGCGGCACAAGACGCCGCCGAGGCCGTCTACCGCGACCAGGAGCGCTGGACGCGTATGTCCATCCTCAACACGGCGCGCTGTGGTTTCTTCTCTTCCGACCGCTCGATGCGCCAGTATTGCGCTGAGATCTGGCAGGTAACGCCGGTGCCGACGAGCCTGCGCAGGAGCAACGGCTACTCGCGCAATGGCGCTCTGCCGCCGCTGGCGCTTACGCCTGAAGAGAGCGAGCTGTTTCGCCGCACCGCCGCTATGATCGGTGTGGCTGTGATGTACAGCGCCGAGAGTGGGCCAGTCGGGCGCATCGCCGAGACCGCCGCCGTCGTCACTGTGCTCGCCGAGGCTTCGCGTCGCTTCGGCAACGACGGTGCCGTGCAGCGTTATTCGATGGAGAAAGGGCTCAGCATCGATGTCGAGTTGGGCCAGCAGTACGACTTGGGTAAAGCTGCCGAGATCAGCCGCCTTACAGACGACACGCTCAGTGCTTGTCGCAATGTGGCCGCTGTGCTGAGCAAAAAGGCCAACGGCCAGCAAGCGACGGAGACAAAACGCTGGTTCCTCACCATCGGTGAGCGCGTCGCCAACGCTGGCTCCGAGGGCGGCTTCCTTGGCCTCGTTGGCAGCAAGATCAGCCCCGCCGAGGAAGCGCTGCTGCGTGAGATCGGCGCAGCGCTTGGCACGCTATAAAGCTGGTGGGTAGCGGTTTGACGGTATCGCCGTTAAATCGCTACCCACGCAGATATTATCTACACTAATAATAAAATGCAAGCAGTTTTGCTACTGCAACAGGGCCATTGCAAAGTTTTGGCGCTGCGCCCACACCCTGGTTATGGTTTTGGTGGCGCAGCCGCCAAAACCATATAGCGCATTTACAACTTTAAGATTGTTATATACTGTGTCACTGAAGGTGCGGCTTCTACGTTTGATTTCTGGTTCTTGCGTTATGAGCGATCTGACGACTAACTACAAAGGCGTGTTCGACGGGCGGCTCGGCTTCGGCAAGCGCCCCGCGTTGCTGGTGGTCGATTTTATCTGCGCTTATACCACGCCGGGTGCGCCGCTTTATGCGTCCGCCGTGCAAGACGCTGTGCTGGCTACTGCGCCGCTGCTGGAGCTAGCGCGCGTAAACAGGTGCTAGTGATCTACACGCGGGTTGTGTTCC
>JAAUTF010000173.1 GCA_012031775.1 Candidatus Altimarinota bacterium
CTGACACCTGTTCAGACTCGTCGCCCGGTGCCAGCGCCACCACAAATGGCCGGTGCCGTCGATCTGGGCACCAGACACTAGTTCGCAGCGACTCCCAATCGTGCAGGCCGCCGCTCAGGCGCACACCGCCCGCGTGCGGTTCGAAACGCACAACCCAGTTGCCCGACCAGGCCACTGCCCCGGCGAGTATGCTAGCGCCGCTGCCCTCGGAATGGTCGCTGGCGTCCGGCCTCCTGACTCCTGACTCCTGACTCCTGACTTCTACCCCATCAGTGCGCGCCAGCGCAAACCAGGGGTGATGGCCTTTCGAGGAGCGCCCGGCGCGGCTCTCGAGGATTGTTGTGCCGCTTAACTCCTGCTGATCGAGCGCGAACTCCAGGCCCCAAGAGCCGGTAAACGAGCGCAGTTGGTAGCGATCGGGCGGCAAATCGAGTGCAAGCGAGTCGATGCGGGTGATGCAGCGCGGCTGTGTGCCCGTGTTGCGTATTGTCAGCCAGGTTTCCGCCAGAGCCGTGCCAGTGTATTGCGCAACGTGAAAATCGACCGCGAGATCGAGGCTGTCGTGATACAGCTCAGCGATAAGTTCGTTGCGCCCGGCGCTCGACTGTTCGCGCAGGGCATCTAGGCGCAACGCGCTGCCCTCGATCAGCGCGCCGTCGACACCAATGCAAAACAACGGCGAGCCGGGCAGCGCCCAGGGCAGATCGGGCAGGCCGAAAGACCGCAGCGCCAAGGCGAGATCGGAAAAAAAAACAAACGGCTGAGACATCGTTGGCTCCTCATATGATTGCAGATTGCGATTGTGCCAACGCGAACGCTACGTTGGTCGCCTGGGTCTGGTTGGAAGCGCGTGGCGTACTACATACGTGGCGGCGCATCGTCTCCTGAATTCTGACTTCTGACTTCCCTATGCTATACTCTGGCCCTAATCCTAGAACGAAAGCAAGAGGAATGTCAAGCTATGGAGATCGAGGCGGTCGATTTCTATTACCTGTCGATGCCGGAGGTGCTGGATGTCGGCGACGGTAGCCAGGATGCTTTGCTGGTGCGCGTGCAGGCCGGCGAGCACGTAGGCTGGGGCGAGTGCGAGGCGTCGCCGCTGGTCTCGATCGCTAGCTTTGTCTGCCCGATGTCGCACAGTGCGTGCAAACCGCTGCGCGACTCGGTGCTGGGCCAGCGCCTCGACGGGCCGGACGATATTCGCCGTATCGGCGATCTGGTGCGCGCCAACAGCCTCGATCTGCTCCAGGCCGACCATACGCTCTCCGGCATCGATATTGCCTGCTGGGATCTGTTGGGCCGTAAGCTTGGCGCGCCGGTGTATCGTTTGCTCGGCGACCGTTACGCTACACCGAAGCTGGCCTATGCCTCGCAGCTGTTTGGTGATACGCCGCAGGCTACGCTGGAACAGGCGCGGCGGGTGCGAGCGCAGGGCTACCGTGCGGCAAAATTCGGCTGGGGGCCGTATGGCCGTGGCACGGTGGCCGACGATGCCGCGCAGGTCTTTGCCGCGCGCGAGGGCCTTGGCGACGATGGCGTGCTGCTGATCGATGCCGGTACCGTCTGGCTCGACGCTGTCGAAACGGCGGTACAGCGCCTTGAGGCTTTAAACGCCTGCCGCGTTACCTGGCTGGAGGAGCCCTTCGTCTCCGGTGCGCTCGGGGCCTACCGCGCCCTGGCGGCGCGTGCGGGCACGGTGCGAATGGCGGCGGGCGAGGGCTGCCACAACGTGCATATGGCCGAGCAGCTGTTAGAATATGCCGACCTGGGCTACATCCAGATCGACGCCGGGCGCATCGGTGGCATCTCGGTGGCGCGGCGTGTCGCCGAGATGGCGCAGCAACGCGGCGTCAACTACGTCAACCATACTTTTACCTCGCATCTCGCGCTCAGCGCCTCGCTGCAAGCCTACGCGTTAAGCGATGCAGACGCCATCTGCGAGTACCCGGTCGAGCCGCGCCAGCTCGCGCTCGACATCAGCAACGAGCACCTGCTGCCCGACGCCGAGGGCCGTATTCAGTTGCCCGACGCGCCCGGCCTGGGCATCACGCCCAACCTGGATGTGCTAGCGCCGTATCTGGTGGATGTTGAAATCCGTGTGCAAGGCAAGGTCTTGTACCGCACGCCGCCGCTGCGATGACGTGTGAAGTGAACAACGTGAAGCCTGAACGGCACCGGCTGATTTCACGGACAAATATGTTCTCTGCGGTTCAAATAAAGCTCGGCCTTTGTAGTTCAAAACAACGTGCATATGTTTACACAACACAAACGACTATTGGCTGTAGCCCTCTTCCTTAGTACAACGCTGCTGCTGCTGCCCCTGCTGCGCCCGGCTGTGCAAGCACAGGCTGGCGGGCTAGCTGTAAGCCAGCCGCGCCTGGTGTTCAGCACGCTGCAAGGTGCGTCGAGCGCGACCAAGAGCGTGACGATCACGAACGTTGGGAGCAGCTCGCTTGCGCTTGGCGCACCGGTGCTGCAGGGAGCCGATACATCGGCGTTCACGATCGAGGATAGTGGTGGCCTACCGCGCACGCTGGCACCGAGCGAAGCGCTGAACGTCGGCGTTAGCTTCAACCCGGCTGCCAGTGCGGCGGTAGCGCCTAACGACCCGGCCCAGGCTGCGACGCTGGCGATAGCGGTGAGCGGGGGCGAGAGCTTAACGATCGGCCTGGCCGGTTTGGCTTTGCGCGGCCTGAGCGGCCCGAGTGAACCGTCATTGCAAGAAATCCTCGACGGCTACCAGCTGACGATCGATGTCGACGACGCTGACCCCTACACCAATGCGCTCGGACGCTCGGCGTTGCAATGGGGCGACGAAATTCCGGCGCAGCAGCTGCGCAAGGCTGGCCCCGGCCCGGTGAGCGTAGAGGTTGTCGCGGTGTTTGGGCCAAAGGGCGACGACACCGTAGCGCGGTTTGGCTGGTATACAGCTGCTAGCCCGGCGACGCGCAACGAGCTGTTTAGCGTGCCGCGCGAGCCGCAGGCAGCATCAAACAACAACGCAACACTGCAACCGGCCGTTGTCGGTGCGCAGAGCTTCGACCCTGGCGGCGAGCCATTTGGCGTGTACTCGCTCTGGCCCTTCTTCGATGCGGCCGGTGACGAACCGCGCAGCCAGGCCGATGCGCTCAACACCTGGGAGCCGAACCTCAGCTACCGCCATAAGGTGCGTGTCTACCCCTACCGCTCGGCGCTGCTCGGCGACGAGCCGAACGCTATGTGCTGGCGATGGAAGAGCAAGCTGGCGGGCAAGATTACCAGGACATTGTGGTGATCCTGCGCAATGTGCAGCCGGTGCCGCCCGCGCTCAACTTGGAGTTCGACCGCGTCTACCCTGGTACGCTGTTCGACCGGGCTGGCCAGCCACTGGGCTTCATCTCGACGCAGCCCCGGTTGAACCCCGCCGACACGATCAGCGCCACTAGCTCCTACGATCCAGCGCGGCTCGCGCTCCAGATCGGTGGCGCAGGCACGCTGGTGGTGACAACGACCAAAACGAGCAGCGCACAGGGCGCGTCTGCGGGTGGAACAATCTGATCAACGCGCTCCAAGTCCCCTTCGACGGGACAGAGCCCTTCACGGTGACGACACGGCTGCTGGGGCCGCTCGCCAATCTGACCGCCAACACCCAGCAGGCCGGTATTTTTATCGGCCCCAGCCAGACCACCTTTGTGAAGCTAGTCGCGGCGCGGCTGAGCAATCGTAACGTGATCGAGTTCCGCAACGAGATCGGCGATGTTGAGCGCGAGCGCGCCGAACTGACGCTAGACGACAACGGCGGCCTGGCGAATATCGCCGCGCTCGATCTGACGATCAGCGCAGACCCTGCAACGCGCGAGCTGCGGGCGAGCTATCGTAAAGAGCTGATCAGCGGCGGGGTCGAAAGCAAGAGCTTTAGCCTTGGTATTGAAGTGCCAACAGCGAACGCGGCTAGCTACTTTAACAGCGCAAGCCAGGCCGGGCTGACCTTCTCGGCGCGCGGGCCGACGATATTCAAACCAGCTTTCGCTTCGACCGTTTTGCGGTGATACAAACACCGGGTGCTGCGCCAACCGCGACGCCCACCCTGACGCCGAGCCATACGCCCACGGCGACCACAACACTCGCTCCTGGCGAGACGCGCACGCCGCCGACAGCGACGAGCACGAGCACGAGCACAAGCACGAGCACTGCATGCTGCACCCCAACCAGCACGGCCACCGCGACTGCAACCAGCACGGGCACGGCCACCGCGACTGCAACCAGCACGGCTACCGCATCGCCAACCAGCACGAGCACCGCATGCTGCGCCACACAAATCTATGCGCCACTTGTGAGCCGCTAACCATGCGTAGCGTGTTGTGTTCGCAGTGTAGCTGCGAACACAATACGCAAAGAACAACGCCACAAAGCACGTGCATACGCTGCGCAGCTGTTCCTTTGTTCGACGTTCTTTTGTTCTCTCTCTATGTGGCGAATGTGAACCGACTGCTCAACACGGTGAAGGACGCCTACGCCGCAGCCTGGCTCATCCATAGGCAGTGAATCTATGCACGATATTATCACCACCAAGATCCGCCCTCCGGCGACACGCGCCGCCCTGGTGCAACGTGCGCGCCTCAACACGCTGCTGCAACACGGCCTGGAGCTGCCATTGACGCTGGTGGTGGCTCCGGCTGGTTTCGGCAAGACGACGCTGGTGACGGAATTAGTTGGCCAGTTGCCGCCGGGTCAGCTCGCCTGGCTAGCCTGCGATAGCGCCGACAACGAGCTGTTACGTTTCTGGCGTTACCTATTGAGCGCCTGTGAAAGCGCCCGCCCCGGTTTAGCCACGGCAGCGCTGGCCCTTCTGCATGCACCAAACCCTGTGTTCGAGATGGTGGTGGGTGCCTTGATCAATGCGCTTGTCGATGCGACCGAACCCCTGGTCGTGGTGCTAGACGACTACCATCTGATCGAGAACCAGGCGGTTCACACCGCGCTTACCTTGCTCATCGATCACCAGCGCTCCTGTTACGGCTGCTGATCACCAGCCGCCGCGTGCCGCCCCTCCCCCTGGCGCGACTGCGAGCGCGCGGCCAGTTGCTGGAGATCGATGCCGACGTGTTGCGCTTTGCGCCAGCTGAAGCGCAGCAGTTTCTTCACGATACGATGGGCCTGAGTCTTGCGCCAGAGCTAGTTGTAGCGCTGACACAGCGCACCGAGGGCTGGGCGGCGGGCCTGCAGCTCGCCGCGCTCTCGCTGCGCGGTCGCCCCGATAAGGGTGCGGCCATCGCCGCATTTCGCGGCAGTAACCGCATGGTGCTCGATTATCTGCTAGACGAAGTGCTCGCGCAATTGGCGGCTGATACACATCGCTTCTTGCTCACCACCTCGATCCTTACTCGCCTCTGCGGCCCGCTCTGCGACGAACTATTGGCTAGTGAAGCGAACAGCAGTGCGCTCCTGTACGCCCTGGAACGCAGTAACCTATTTGTAGTGCGGCTCGATGAAGAAGGGCAATGGTTTCGTTATCATCAGCTGTTTGCCGAGGCATTGCAGCAGCGCTTGCAGCAAACCCAGCCGGAATTGCTATTAACGTTGCATCAGCGCGCCGCGCGTTGGTGGCTGCAACACGAGGCCTGGGCCGAAGCGTTTCATCACGCGCTCGCCAGTGGCGATACCGCTATTCAGACAGACGTGCTTGATGCAGCGAGCGGCCCGCTCTTGATGAGCGGCCAGTCGGCCTTGTTGCGGCACTGGTTCGAACAGCTGCGTCTGACTTTTGCACAACGCTCGCCGGCGCTCAACCTGTTTTACGCTTGGTCGGTGCTTCTTACGGGCGAACTGGCGCTGATCGAGCCAAGCCTACAATTGGTTGAACAGAGGATTGCTAGCGACAACGATGGTGAAAGCGTGAGTTGGCGCGGCCAGGTAGCGGCGATTCGCAGCTACCGGCAGGTGGTGCTGGGCGATATCGCCGGTGCGCTGGAGGCCGCAGAACCGGCGATCACCGCTCTGCCACAGTACGAGCCATTGATGCGCGCGGTGATCGCCATGAATTTAGGCGCGGTCGTTGCGCTTGCCGGGCAGCTTGCCCAGGCTATTCAGCTGCTGACAGAGGCCGAGAATGTTGCCAATGCGCTCGGCAACCCCTGGGTTGCGCTGGCCGCACAGGAATTTCTTGGGCAGCTCTGGCTGGAAAAGGCCGAACTGGAGCGTGCGGCAGCGAGCTTTAAGCGCATTCTACAGACGGAAGCAAGCGCGTTCAACCAGCGGGTCAGCGCCACGCTCGGCCTGGCTACCATCAGTGTCGAGCGCAACGATCTGGCTGCTGCGAGCGCCTATGCACAACAGGCGCAGGCGCTCGCCGGGCAATGCGGCCTGCCCGAGTGGCAGGCCTTGAGCAAACTGCAACTCGCGCGCCTGGCCCTGGCCCAGGCCGATAACGCCAGCGGCTATGCGCTGCGTGCTGAAGCCATTGCGCACGAACAGCGCTGCCTACCGTCGGCGCGTGCTATCGTCGCGGCGGTACGTGTTCAGCTCGATGTTGCGCTGGCAGAGCTGCCGCTGCACGCCGACGCTCCGGCGCTAGCACTAGGCCCCCGATGGTTTCCGCCTCCTGGAACAAAAGGCCAGCTATCTAGCGGCGGCGCATTCTTTGCTGGTGAGCGCGCGTAATGCTGAAGCTGCCGTGCTGCTGCGCGCTATCGCTGCTATCGCCGAGGCCGACGGGCGCACGGCCAGCGTGATCGAGATCAGCGCCATGCTCGCCCTGGCTGAGCACGCGCTCAATGATGGCGAAGCGGCTTTGGTCGCGTTGCGTCGCGCCGTCGAGCTTGCTGCCGCACACGGGTTTGTGCGCACTTTCGTCGATCTGGGGCCGACCATGCACGGCCTGCTCGCCCAATACCAACGCACGCTACCCTACGCAAGAACCTTGCTGGCCGCTTTTCCGTCTTCTGCTGCCTCCCAGACGGCCAGCCCCGCCTCGCCTCAGCTGGCAAGCGATGCCCTCAATCCGCGCGAGCTAGAGGTACTGCGTCTTGTGGCACAGGGCCTCTCAAATAGCGAAATTGCTACGCAGCTCATTCTGGCCGTCGGCACCGTCAAAAAGCATCTCAACAACATCTTCGCCAAGCTCGACGTTAGTAGCCGCACCCAGGCTGTCGCCCGTGCCCGCGCCTATGGCTTGCTAGAAGAATAAACCACCTGCTACGCCTTTTGACTCCTGATTTGCTGCCTGGTTGAGCGCTACACTCATCCTCGAGGGTTATTGTCTGGTGTGGTTTGTTGGCAGGGTAGCCGTCAACAACTCATGCCAGACAGAAACTAGCTACCCGTATTGAGCATAAAGGAGCACCCCGATGACACACACAGCCGTTGCCGCTCGCCGTTGGCCGATCTGGTTTGGTCTTGGCCTACTCGCTACCTGGTTTAGCGCTCCCGCCTGGGTAATACCGCTAGCGCCTTGGTTGTCTGCTATCTTTATGCTGCGCTTCTTCCGCAGCCAGCCGCTCTGGCGTGCAATTCCACTGCAATGGTTTGGCGTTGCAGTGGTGGTGATCTTCTCGCAGTGGGGCTTCATCCCTGCCCCCGCGCCCTTCGCCATTGTAGCCATGTTTATCGCGTCGCTGCTGGGCTTACTGCCCTTTCTGCTCGACCGCTGGGTTGGCGCGCGCTTGCCGAATGCGCTGAGCACGCTCGTCTTCCCGCTGGCCGTGGTGTCGCTCGACTACGTGCTGTCTTTCGCTGTCACCGGCACGATCAGCTCGCTGGCCTACACGCAGTTCAGCGTTGGCCCGCTGATGCAAGTCGCTGCCGTGGCCGGTATCTGGCCGATCGTCTTCCTCATCCACTGGGCGGCACCGGTTATCAACGATGCCTGGGATAACGGCCGTATCTGGATGGGCTGGCGCAGCCCGCTCGGCGTCTGGGCCGGGGTGATGGCACTGGTTTTTGTGGGAGGGGGCCTGCGGCTGGTCTTTGCACAACCCGGTGAGCCGAATGTGCGTGTGGCCGGTATCGCGATCAACACGCTCACCATCGGCGAGATAGCGTACGAAGCTCAGACCGGCCAACGCGTCGACGTGCCTGATACAGTGGACTACACCAGCCCCGAGTATCAGGTGATAGCGCCCGCTTTCGGCGCATTCTTCCAGAACCCCGACGATCCGCGCTTTGCGCCGGTACACACCGAGATCGCGCGTATCAACGATGAACTCTTCGCGCTTAGCCGCCGCGAGGCCCAGGCCGGTGCCCAGATCGTTGCTTGGTCGGAGGCCAATACCTTTGTGCTCAAGCGCGACGAGGCGGCGCTGATTGCGCGCGGCCAGCAACTTGCCCGCGAAGAAGGCATCTATCTGCTGATGGCCATAGTCACGCTCACGCCGGGCAACGACAAAGTCGAGAACAAAGTTGTTACCATCGACCCACAAGGCCAGGTTGCGGCCACATACTTTAAGAACAAGCTGCCGCTGGGCGAGCAATCAATTCAGGGCGATGGCACAATCCCAGTTATCGAGACGCCCTACGGACGCCTGGCCGCTGTGATTTGCTACGATATGGACTCGCCGGATTTTATCCGCCAACTCGGGCAGCAGCAGGTCGATCTGGTAATCGCCGGTTCAGGCGACTGGAAGGCGATCTCGCCCTGGCACGCCCACGTCGCGGTGGTACGCGGCATCGAGAACGGCTTTGCGCTGGTGCGCCCGGTGCGCGGCGGCCTGCTGGTGAACGCCGATCAGTATGGGCGCATCACCGCCAGCCTGGACTACTTCAATGCCGAGGAGCGCGTGCTCAGCGGGCCGGTTGCAGCGCGCCACACCCCCACGCTCTACCCCTTCGTTGGCGATGCCTTCGCCTTGGCGGCCGTGGCTAGTTGCGCTGCGCTCACACTTGCAGTGCTCTTGGCGGCAATGCGCCAGCGACTGGCCGCTTGGCGCCGTCGCCCGCTCACTGTGTGATAAAGGCCAATACAACGTCGGGACGCAGGCGGGGCGCACATGTATCTGCCCTGTCTGCGTCCAATGGCATTGTTACACAAGATCCTGCTAACGCTGGCCAGCCAGGAAACGGGATGTGATTTCGGCGACGCGGCGACCCTGAAAACGCGCCGCTTTGCGTGCGGTCTCGTCTGGGTCGAGCTCGCCGTTGTTGCTGATGAAGGAGGTGCCATAGGGCGTACCCGCCTCGAACTGTATCGCATCGGCGTAGCCCGGCGGCACAATGATCGCGCCCCAATGGTAGAACGTGTTGTTAAGTGCCGTCAAGGTTGTCTCGTGGCCGCCGTGTTTTGTGGCCACGCTGGTAAATGAGGATGCAATTTTATTGACCAGTTTGCCCTGGCCCCAGAGTGGCCCGGTGGTATTCAGAAACTGTACGAGCTGCGAGGCCGGCAAGCCGTAGCGTGTCGGCGCACCAAAAATGAGCGCGTCAGCCCACTCTAGGTCGTCGAGCGTCGCCTCAGCAACCTGCTGCGTTTCACGCATGTGCGCCGCCCAGGCCTCGTTAGCATCGATCGCGCTTTGGGGCGCAAGCTCACGCACTTTCCGGAAGCGCACTTCGCCCCCGCCAGTCACCACGCCTTCCTCAATCGCCCGTGCTAGCTGGTAGGTCGTTCCGGTTGAGCTGTAGTAAATAAGCGCAACACGAACAGTCATCGGCATATACTCCTTGTTCTTTTGTGGCGAAGCCAGACTCAAGAACGTGAGCTAACAAGATGTATGCCGTCCCCTACGCCCCCAGAAGTGACGATTCGTGTGCAGTTAGGCGCGTTGCTTTTTTTCGTCGTGCTGGTAAGTGCGCTTTTTCGGCGTACCAGCAAGCTCTCGGCTCTCGGCTCTGGGCTCTGCGCTCTAGGCTCTGCGCTCTACGGCGTAACCCGCACCGCTTCAAAGCCGGCACGGCCTTCTTCGCAAAGCAGCGCGATGCCGCCGCCCTCGAGCGTTATTCCTTCAAGCGTCAATGCCACCTGACCCTGACTCCTGACTTCCTTGACTCCTGCACTTCCTGATCCATC
>JAAUTF010000174.1 GCA_012031775.1 Candidatus Altimarinota bacterium
GCAGCGGCCGCCAGCGTGCGCCGCTTCACCGCTACATCGCTGTGCAGCGACTGAGCATAGCCCCAGATGTTCAGCGCCGGGTGCGGCGCGTAGCGGAAGAAGCGCAGCTGGACGCCGCGCTCAGTCGGCGCACGTCGTAGCTCCGGGTGCCAGGGTGCCAGTACATCGACCGTATGGCCGCGCGCCGCCATACCGGCGGCGATCTCCTCAATAAACGGCGCTGTCGTTTCGCCGATGTACTTCGGATACGACGAGGTGAGCATCAGAACGCGCATAGGGTGCATCACTGCGGCAGGCGATAGATAAACACGCGATAGTCGGGCGTGGGGCTAGCGTAGACCAGTTCGAAGCCTTCGATCACGGTGCCGATCGCATCGCTCTGCGGTCGAATGAGCGGGGCCAGGTTCACCGCAGCATCGCCTTTGACACGCGTGAGGTTTTCCAAAATCAAATACTCAACACCGTAGTGTTCAGCTAATGCTAGCAGCTGCGCGCGATCTGCCGTGTTTGGGATCATCAGCGCGCGGCGCTCGCTATGCCAATTCAGTTGCCAGGGGTTGCGCGCCATAATCGCCGTATCTGGCGCAGTGTTTTCGCGTAGCCACTGGTACGCGATCAGATCTGGCTGCCACAGTGTCGGCGTCACGGTAACATCTTTGGCGATGCGCGGCCACGAGAAGTTCACCACGCCCACGATCGCCACAACCACTAGTATCAAGCCCAGCGGTGCCCAACGTCGATCGCCGATTGCCGCCAATCTATCGTAACCGGCCCAGAGTGCCCACGCCGCCAGCAATGTGATCCAGGGATGAGTATCACCCAGTAGCGCTGTTCGTCCGTGCGCCAGTAGGTGAGCATAAAGGCCATATATGGCGCGTATGCCATTGCCAGCAGGCCAACCAAACGGCGACGGAAGCGCAGCGCCATCACCAGGCCGATCAGGCCGAACCAGGCACCGAGCGGCGCAGCGATATTTTTCGCCTCGTTGCTCGCGCCAAGCTGCGCCAACGGCTCCGGCAACCCCGCCCATACTGGTAGCAGGTAATCGCGCAGCGCTTCCGCCTGCGTGATAAACTTGGCCCCGGTGTAGTCGAAGCCCCAGCGCAAGATCCAGCTGCGGTCGGGCAGGCCTAGCCCGTTCAGCTCCGGCGCAAAAATACGGTAGATGTCGTCCCACGCTGCCTCGCCGCGATAGCCAAGTACCCAGGCATCATAGCTCTCGGTCGAGAAAACCGGCCGACCGAACAGCGCCATGTTGCGCACCAGGTAGGGCGACAGTACGATCAAGGCGATACTTGCCCACACAACAATTGGCATCAGCCGCTGCAAGAACCGCCTTACTAGGTGTAAATCCCGGCCCGGTACTTCTGAATCCTGACTCCTGACTTCTGAATTCCCCCCCAGCCGCACCGCCAAAAACCATAGCCCCATCCCCAGCGCGATCATCGCCCCGCTCGGCTTTTGCAACATCATCAAGCCGGTCAGCATCCCCGCCGCAACGAGGTATCTCCGCTCGAGCGTCAATCGCAAAGCCGCAAAGAACGCAAAGCGCTTCTCTTCCGTTGTTACGCGCCTCTTGTCTCCTGTCTGCTGTCTCGCGTTTTGGTTCCTTTGTTCCCTGGTTCTGGGTTCTGGGTTCTCAGTGCTGGGTTCTCGGTTCTCTCCCACCGCCCGATACAAACAATAGATCGCCGCAACGCTGAAGACCACAAAAGCTAGATCACTCGTCACATAAATCGTCAACCTGACGAAGAGATAATTGGTCAGTGTGAAGAGCGCGGCTGTTAGCCCCACCCGTCGATCCCAAAGCCGCGCGCCGATTGTGTAGATCAACAGCAGCAAAAGGGCGTTAAAAAGCAGATTCGGCAGCTTCGCCACCCAATCTTCGGCACCCAACAGGGCGAAGAAAGGGGCGATCCATACCGGCTGCATCAGCGGCCACGTTTCTTGCGGGCGCGTCAGGCTTTCATAGAGCCAGTAAAACTGCGTGACATAATCAACAGTCCAACCGCGTCCTGCCACCAGGTTGCGCGCCACCACCGCGTTATCAGCGTAGTCGGCGTGGCCGACATAGTTCAAGCGTGCAATCAGGGCAGCCTGGTAGCCGAACCAGACAGCACTACCGAGCAGCAACAGGGCGAACGCACCGCGGCGGCTGCCGACTGCGCCCACGATCGCGTCGCTCAAACGTGGCAGACCTTCACGGCCCAGCACAAAGATCAATGCGAGTAAGCCGGCCCCGAGCAGGCCGTAGAGCAGCGAGTCAGGAAAGGTCTGTTGAAAGAGCCGGATCGGCAATTGGAAGGAGCGGCTGGCGAGCGCCAGGTTATAGCCGAGCCAAGCGAGCGCCGCTGTCACCAGTCCGTAACTTAGCGCGCGTCCGCTGCTATAGCGTCGCAGCAATGCACGTGTATAGAAGAGCAGGCGCGGTGCGGAGATCAGCAGCAGCGTGCCGAGCAAGCCCCAGATCGCCACACTCAGCGCTGCGCCCATCCAAATACGGCTCAGCGCCAGCCCGATCGCAGCTAGCCCCGCGCCGATCGTGGTGAGCACATACACGAGCGGTGCCGAGCCGATCAAGCGCAGCAATAAGACGTAGAGCAAGCTCACTGCCAGCGTGAACAGCGCCAGCGCGCCAAGGTCGGGCGGCAGCAGGCTACGCGGGTCGCCCTCGGCGGCGCGCACTTGTAGCTCAGCCAAGCGCACACCTTTCGGCCGCGGGTCGGCTCCGCGCGCAGTGTCGGTAAACGTTGCTGATGACATCAGCTCGATCGTTACGTCGCCGCTGCGCCGTTGTGCGGCAGGAATGCGAAAGCGATATTCCTCCCAGCTCGCTACCGGCTCGAAGCTGCCGATTGCTACACCGTCAGCCCTTACGGTCACCAACGGCTGTGCCACTGGCGCCACCAACACATCGTCGGGCCAGCCCTGTACGCGCAGTAGCACATCAAGGTCGCTGCCCGCACCCAGGTTTGGCAGCGTTATAACCGCGTACTGGCGCGTCCAGCGCGAGCGCCCGGTCGGCGCATCGGGTGTCAGGTCGTCGGGGTACAATGCGCCGCGCTCCGCCGCCTCCGCACCGAGGCCGGCAGACGCATCGAGAAACAGACGGTCGCCGATCCAGCCAATGGTAACTGCACCGGCGGGCGGGGCCTGGTACGCCATCGCGCCCGCTAGTAGGCTCAACACCACAACGAGCACCAGCGGGCCGAGGGCAAACCACGGCTCACGCAGCGCGCTGCTCTCTGTTTCCTGTGCTCTGGCACGCGTCGGCTTTGCAGTTGTATCTACTATCTTCATCGACAACTATTATACAGCTTGTCGGCTGGCAGGCCGCTGATGTGCCCGTGAGAGGCGTTGCACGGCACCCACAAGCCTGGTAATATGCGCCGCATGATATGGACAATCTCCGATTTGCATCTTTCCACGGCGCAGCCCAAGCCGATGGATATCTTTGGTTCGCATTGGAAGAATCATCCCGAGCGTATCGCCACTGCCTGGCGCGCCCGCGTTCGCGACGACGACTGGGTTCTGGTCGCGGGCGATATCTCGTGGGCGATGCGCTTGAACGATGCGCTGCTTGATTTGCAGTGGATCGACGCGCTGCCTGGTCGTAAGGTGCTGATCCGCGGCAACCACGATTACTGGTGCCCACGCCGCGTGAACGGGCTACGCAAATTTCTCCCGCCTGGCATGCAGCTGATCGGCGGCGATGCTATCGATATTGGTGAGGCCGTGGTTTGTGGCACCCGCGGCTGGGTCACGCCGGATACAACTGGCTATCAGCAGAGTAAAGACGAAGCTATTTATCTGCGTGAGATCGGCCTGCTCGAACGCGCGCTTGCCCACGCCCAGCAGCTCGCCGCTGGCCTAAAGCCCATTATCTGCCTCGTCCACTACCCGCCCTTTGTCAACGGTCAGCCCTCGGTCTTCGCCGAGCGCATCGCTGCCGCCGGCGTCGCCGCCTGCCTCTACGGACACCTTCACCGCCATCAAGATTGGGCTACCGCCACTCAGGGTCTCGTCGCTGGCGTTTACTACCAACTCACCGCCTGCGACTACCTCGGCTTTGGCCCCGTCGCTGTGCGCGGGTTGGTGCCGTAGGGGTCGCGTATGCGTGTCTTACAGCACCGCCTAAATAAAACAGGTGTTCTAAAAACATTCGACAAAACGCCCTTTTTCGGGTATAATGGAGCGGTTAAACCGCGTAAGAACGCCGAATTTGCGCGCTACGATGCGCCCATTGCGGCCAGATGAAAAGCCGGAGCGATTCTATGGAAATTGGTATTGTGCGCCCTGTCAGCATCACCACCGAGATGCGAACCGCCTATCTGAGCTATGCGATGAGCGTCATCGTGTCGCGCGCGCTGCCCGATGCGCGCGATGGGCTCAAACCGGTGCAGCGTCGTATTCTCTACGCGATGATGCGCGAGGGTCTGCGTCACAACCAGAGCTTCTCAAAATGCGCCGGTGTGGTCGGCGAGGTGCTCAAAAAATATCACCCCCACGGCGACCAGTCCGTCTACGACGCGCTTGTGCGCCTTGTGCAGCCCTGGAACATGCGCTATCCGCTGATCGAGGGCCAGGGCAACTTTGGATCCATCGACGGTGACGCGGCTGCTGCCTATCGCTACACGGAATCGCGTTTAACAGAGATCGCCGAAGAACTCCTCTCCGACATCGAGAAGAACACCGTCGATTTTCGCCCTAACTACGATGGCAAGCACGAAGAACCCACGGTGCTGCCGGGGTTGCTGCCGAACCTGTTGCTGAACGGCGCTTCGGGCATCGCGGTCGGCATGGCGACGAATATCCCGCCGCACAATCTCAACGAGATCTGCGACGGCTTGATCTATCTTATCGACAACCCCGAGGCTACGGTTGAGGATCTGCTCACGCTCATCCCCGGCCCCGACTTCCCGACCGCCGGTAATATTCTCGGCACCGAGGGCATTGTGCAGGCCTACAGCACCGGTCGTGGCCAGATCACGCTGCGCGCTAAAGCGCATATCGAAGAAGCCGCGCGCGTGCCTTTAACATCGTTGTCACCGAGTTGCCCTACCAGGTAAACAAGGCGCGCTTGCAAGAACGTATGGCCGAATTGGCTAAAGAGCGCAAGATCGAGGGCATCCGCGACGTGCGCGACGAATCAGATCGCAGCGGTATGCGCTTGGTGGTTATCTTGAAGCAAGACGCGCAGCCCAAAAAAGTGCTTAACGCGCTCTATAAGCATACACAAATGCAGACGACCTTCGGTGTCAATATGCTCTCGCTGGTCGAGGGTGGTACGCAGCCGCGGGTGCTGACGCTCAAGCGCGCTATGCAGGAATACGTCGAGCATCGGCGCGAAGTCATCCGCCGCCGCACCGAGTTCGATCTGGAGAAAGCACGCGAGCGCGCCCACATCCTCGAAGGTCTTAAGATCGCGCTCGATAATATCGACGAGATCATCCGTACTATCCGCGAGTCGCGCACGGCTGAGAGCGCGCGCAATAACCTGATCCGCAACTTTAGCCTGTCCGAGCGCCAGTCGCAGGCCATCCTCGATATGCAGCTGCGCCGTCTCGCCGCGCTTGAGCGCAAGAGATCGAAGACGAGTATCGCGAGGTCATCAAGCTGATCGCCGAGCTCGAAGACATTCTTGGCAACCCGCGTCGTGTGCTCCATATCATCCAAGAGGATCTCAAGCGCCTCAAAGAGAAGTACGGCGATGCGCGCCGCAGCCGCATTATGGCCGATGTCAATGGCGAGGTCAGCGACGAAGATCTTATCCCCGACATCCGTGTGCTGATCACGCTCACCGATCGCGGCTACGTCAAGCGCCAGAACACCGATACCTACCGCACCCAGCGTCGCGGTGGCCGCGGCATCAAAGGTATGATGACGCGCGAACAGGATGTTGTGCGCCACATCCTCACCTGCAGCACGATGGACGACTTGCTCTTTTTTACCGATCGCGGCAAAGTGTATCAGCTCAAAGCGCACGAGGTGCCCGACAGTTCGCGCACCGCTAAGGGCCTGCCGCTCGTCAACCTCGTCTCGCTTGAACCCGGCGAGCAGGTGACTTCGGTGCTTGCGGTGCCTAGCTTCGACGATGGCGAGTATCTGGTGATGGCCACACACGCGGGCAAAATCAAGCGCACGCTGCTGAAAGAATATAGTCAGGTGCGCTCGAACGGCCTGATCGCTATTGGACTTGAGGAAGGCGATCTGCTGGGCTGGGTGGCGATGAGCCATGGCAACGAAGACATTCTGATGACGACGCTCAAGGGGCAGACGAACCGCTTCCGCCAGCAAGAGGTGCGCCCGATGGGTCGCCCCGCCAGTGGTGTGATCGGTATTAACCTCGACAAAGACGACCGCGTTGTTCATATGGGGTTAGCGCTTGCCAACCACGACCTGCTCGTCGTCACTAAGCGCGGCCATGGCAAGCGCACCAAGATGGACGAATACCCGACGAAGGGCCGCGCCACCGGTGGTGTTATCACTATTAAACTGCGCGCCGGCGATGAGGTTGCCGCGGCTTGTGTAGTCGCTGATGGCTGGCTGCTAACGTTTATTACTGCCTCAGGTATCGTGATGCGCACCACGATCGATGGCATTTCGCAGCTTGGTCGCTCGACGCAAGGGGTGACGCTGGTGAACCTACAAAAACGGCGACCGAGTGGCGGCGCTCTCTTCCGAGCTGCCCGACGAGGAAGACCAGGAAAACGGCAGCCATAACGGCCACATCATCCTCGAACCCGACGAGGTATAGGGGTACGGGTAGAGCTTACAGGTTACCGTTCAAGCATGTGTACAGCTGGGTATCATATTCAAGGGCTCAGATAGTGGCTTTAGCCCTATTTGAGCCCTTGCTGTCGCCTATCATCTCTACCCTCTCAGTCCCGCACATCCATTACCGCGCGTACTCCCTCTGGTGCGATCAACGGCACCGGTGCTGAGTCGGGCGATCTGGCAGTTTGAGCCTTGTGCCCTCGCTGCGAATCATCTGGATGAACAGTTCGACTAGCTCCGGATCCCATTGTTTGCCGCTCCCCTCGACCAGAATCTGCAACGCCGTCTCGGTATCCATCGCCGGACGATAGGCGCGCTCCGAGGTCATAGCTTCAAACGCATCGGCAATCGCCACGATCCGCGCCTCCACCGGGATAGCGGCTCCGCCGAGGCCATCGGGGTAGCCCTTGCCATCGAACCGCTCGTGATGGTGGCGAATCGTCGGCAGCGTGGGCTGTAACCCGTGGATGCGCTCGATAATGCGGACGCCGATCTGCGGGTGACGTTTCATCACCCCAAACTCCTCGTTCGATAGCGGGCCGGGCTTCAGCAGCACATAATCGCGCACGCCGATCTTGCCGATATCGTGGAGCAGGCAGGCATAGTCGAGCAAAGCTATCGTCTCTGCATCGAGCCCCAACAGCTCGGCGAGGCGTACAGCATAACGCGTCACCTGGCGCGAATGGCCGTAGGTATAGGCATCACGGGCGTCGATCGCCTCGGCGAGTGCCTCGATCGTCTGGCGGTTCTGCTCCTTAAGCTCTTGGTAGAGCCGTGCGTTATCGAGTGAAGCGGCGATCTGTGAGGCAAACACACTCAGCAAGCGCCGGTCGCTGGCGTCGAAAGGCGGCGCACCGGCGGCGCGCACCAGATGCAGATAGCCGATCGCTCGATCGTGGGTACGCAGCACAACACCGCAGAATATGTCTTCGTGCTCCGGCGCCGAGCAGTGTACCAGCCGGAGATGCGCCTGGATCAGATCTTCTGGGGTGAACTCAGCGTTTAGCGCGATCGGCGGCTGACGGTTGAAGGGCCCGGCGGCGGCGCGCGCTGCCAGCATGTGCAGCCGCAGGTCGTACGGGTCGATCAGCGAAAGCACTAATGCCGAAGGGCTAAAACGCTGCCATAAAAATTGCGTAATCTGCTGTGCTTGCTGCTCAACATCCAGCGAAGTCGCGATCAGCTGGCTGAATTGGTACATCACCACTAGATCAGAGAGCCGTTCCTTCTCTTTGCGGGCGCGACGCAGCTCCAGCGCGGTGCGCACCGTTCGCTCGAGCTGCTCAGCATCGATCGGTTTTGAGAGGTAATCAAGTGCGCCGAGCTTCATGGCCTCGCGCGCGGTATCGACAGTGGCGTGGGCGGTGAGGATGATCGCATCGACATCGGGATGGTGCTGGCGAACGTGTTGTAGTAACTCCATCCCGCCAATTACGGGCATCTGCAGGTCGGCCAGGACGAGGTCAAACGTTTGCTCGCGTAACAAGGCGATAGCTTCTTGACCGTTCGCTACTGCCTCAGTTTCATACGTGAGGCGTAGTAGACGTTGGCAGAACGAGCGGATCGTTTGATCATCCTCGACGACGAGCAACCGCGGGCGAACCTGGGCAGCGGTAGTCGTCAATAGTACTTCGGCCATGTCCTTACCTGGTTTTTACTACTCCATGTGGGGCATTGTACCAGCAAAATCTTGTCGTCCGACAACAACAAGCCGACGTGGGCTTGCAATTTCGTCATTTAGTCGTACGTACAAGCGTAAGAGGAACGGGGACAAAGCAGCGGTTCCGCCCGAGTTGGCGGAACAGGCAGTGTAGGTAGCAGCTGTGGGCTGTGCTACAGGGTGGGGCATCTACTCGGGGCGTGCGGTCGGGCGCTTGTCGAAATAGGTTTGGACACGACGCTCAAGCTCCTCAAAATCGAAGGGCTTTGTAAGATACTCGTTCACCCCGGCGCGATACGCGTTTTTCTCGGTATCCGGCGTACCAAAGGCCGTCACCATTATCACATAGATATCAAGGCTACGCTGGCGCAACGTCTTCACCAGCTCTATGCCGCCCATACGCGGCATATTCATATCGGTGATCACCACGTCGCAAGGTTGCACGGCGAGCACGTCTAGTGCGGCGAGGCCGTCTTCCGCTTCGAGCACGGTGTAGCCGCTGTTCGTCAGCAAAAAGCGGTACAGGCGTCGCGTCGCAGAGTCATCTTCAACGATCATCACCGTCGATGGCACGTCGTTCCCCCTTACTAACAAAAAGCCTACCGGCGGCCTTGCGCACGGCACACCACGCTATCATACCACACGCGCGGCGTTCCGCCCAACTCTTGTGTAGCCGGTTCAACGATACGCAGCCAGATCGCGCTCCTCGATCGTCGGCATAAAACGCGACATCTCGACCATCTTAAAGATTTTTTGATGGTGCGGGCTGACGTTCATCGCAAAAAGCTGAAACCCGGCTTTGCGCGCACCGACGACGAACTTCAGCAGGGCGGAGATGCCAGCCGAGTTGATAAACGAGACCTCGCTAAAATCCAGCACTGTGATCGGGCGCATGCCCTCACAGGCCGCCGCGATAGCAGCAGCTGAAATTGCATCGACGCTGGTAGTGTTGATGTGAAGGACGGCGACGTCGCCGAATTCCTCGCGGTGGATTATCTCGCTCATCCCTGCTCTCCCTTCCGATAGAGCCGAAGTGTGAGTTCGGTGCCGGTTTGCGATGAACGTACTTCGTAGTCGTCGACGAGCGCACCGATCAGGTACATGCCGAAGCCCCGTAGCATGTCTCCGTCGAGGTTCTGCTCCTCTATCACGCGGCGCGAGAAGTCTAGGTGCTCCGCACCGCTGCCCTGGTCGCTGATGCGCACTTCGAGCTTCTCCTGGTCGAGCTCGAAGACGATGCCCACGAGCTTATCGGCGGCTTGCGCGTTGCCGTGCTCGATCGCATTATTAACGGCCTCGCTGATTGCCAGTTTCAGGTCTTCAATGCGCTCATCCGAGAAGCCGAAGGCGCTGCCGACTTCGGCGGCGCTGGCGCGTACCACACGCTCGAAGACCAAGTTCGACGGTATGCTCAATTCAACCCGCTGCATGCCGCAATCCTTTGCTGTGCCAGGGTTCGTCGATATTGTGGACGCTTACGATGGCGTGGGTGAGAGCGCCCGCCGCCGCTGGCCGATCGGCGCGCCCGC
>JAAUTF010000175.1 GCA_012031775.1 Candidatus Altimarinota bacterium
GCCCCGACTTGCTGCCCGCCGAGTATATTCACGAGCTGAGCAAGCTGCAGGATACCGTGCCGCCCTTCCCCGAAGAACTGGCGGTGGCCACGATCGAGAGCGAGTTGAGCCAGCCGCTCGCCGACCTCTTTCTCAGCTTTGAGCACACGCCTTTTGCCGCCGCCTCACTGGGCCAGGTTCACGCCGCTCGCCTCAAAAGCGGCGAGCAGGTGGTTGTTAAGGTGCAGCGCCCCGACATCGCCCATCGGTGTGCAAACCGATCTGGCGATCGTCGCCGAGTTGGCCGAGCTGGCGCAGGAGCGGCTGGCGATCGGGCGCCAGTACGATCTGGTGGAGTTGGCCGCCGAGTTCAGCGCCACCCTGCGCGGCGAGCTCGACTACCGCAACGAGGCGCATAACGCCGATCGCTTTCGCCACAACTTTGTTGGTAGCACTATCGTCCATATCCCCATCGTCTACTGGGAGTACACCTCGGCACGTGTGCTCACTACCGAGCGCATCTTCGGGTTGAAGATCAACGATCTGGCCGGTATGGCGGCGCAGGGCATTGATCGCAAGCGGCTCGCCCGCCACTCGATGCAGTTAATCCTAGAGGAGATCTTTACCTTTGGTTTCTTTCACAGCGACCCGCATCCTGGTAATTTTTTCGCGCTGCCCGGTGAGGTGATCGGTGCCGTCGACTTCGGTCAGGTCGGCAGCCTTGATCCTTCTACCACACGCGGGTTGGTCTATCTGCTGACTTCGCTCTCGAACCGCGACAGCACGGCGATGGTGCGCGCGCTGGAGCAGATTGGGGCGCTCTCGCGGTTGCAAAATACGCCGGCCCTCCGACGTGATATTTATCGCTTTACCGAACGCTTCGTCGATCGCCCGCTATCGGATCTATCGGCGCGCGAGACGATCGAAGCACTGATCGTGCTGTTGCAGCGCCATCAGATCAGTCTGCCAGGGCCGTTGGCCACGCTGCTTAAGTCGCTGGTGATGATGGAAGGGGTGGGCTTACAGCTCGACCCTAATCTCGATGTGTTTGGCATTGCGCGACCTTATGCGCAAAAGGTGATGCTCGAACAGATTGCGCCAAACGAGCTGAAGGGGCGCTTGCTTGAAGGTGGGCGTGTTTTGAGTGAAGCGGCTATTCTGGTGCCGCAACAACTGAGCGACCTGCTGGAGCGACTGAACGATGGCGAACTTATTGTGCGCACCCGTGAGACCGAGCTGCGGCGCCTTAGCGGCGCGCTTATCGGCGCAGCAAACCGGCTCGCGCTGGCGATCGTCTTAGCCGCACTGCTGCTCGCTATCGGTGTGCTCAGCATCACCATTGGCCTCGGCAATTGGCAAGGTTGGCTACCTACTACACTGCTGGTGCTTGGCGTCGCTAGTGCTCTCTTGCTCGGCATGCTGCTGGCACTGGCGTTGGTGCGCGGCCCGGAATGACTTCTGTTTTGAACTGCGCTACGCCCTCTGCGCTTAATACAAGCTACCGCTTAACGCTGCAGAAATTCGAGCACGATGCGGTTGAATTCCTCAGGACGTTCCATGTTGGGCACATGTGCAGTGCCATGCATCGTCACCCGCTCGGCCTGCGGTGCGTTGGCGACAAGGTAGTCGGCGCTGGCCGCTGTCGAGCTGAAGTCGAGGTCGCCAACTACCGCCAGGATAGGGAAGGTCAATTCCGCCATCCGTGTGGCGACCGGCGGATCAAGCGGCTGGGGCTGCCCGTAGCTCGTATGGCTGCGATAATTATTCAGCGCCATCGCGTAGACTTGGTCGCGCACTGTAGCCGCAGCACGGCCCTCGGGCTGCAAGGGGCCATCGACCCAGACGCGCACATCCATGGCGGCGATGCGCTCAGGGTCGTTCGACTGCTCGGCCGCTTCCATAAGGCTAAAGAGCGCGATCTCGCCCGGTCGAAGGCCTCTCCGGGTTGCTCGTAGCCAGCCACACCGCTGCACACCCAGACGAACTTTGTGATACGCTCGGGGTTGGTGACCGCCGTATCTAGCGCGATCTGGCCACCCCGCGAGCAGCCGATGAGCGCCGTCTGCGTGATGCCGAGTTGGTCGAGCAAGGCCATCAGATCGGCGCGGTTGGTGAAGGGCACATCTTCGGTTGTGCTGCGGCCAAAGCCGCGGGTATCGTAGCGCAGCACGGTGTATTGCGCGCTGAGCGCGGAAACTTGCGCGTCCCACATGGTGTGGTCGGCGATACCGGCGTGAACCAGCGTGACTGCCGGGCCATTGCCGTCGATTGCATAGTAGATCCGCCCGCCATTAACTGCGATGAAGCCGTTTCTGGTCATAATGACGCTCCTGTTATTGGATGAGCACAATATATCGAACAGATGTCCACATGGTATAATAGCATAAGCAACCGCCCCGGCGAGGAGAGAATCTATGAGCCGCCCCCCCACAGCTGGTGCTGATCGACGGCCACGCGCTGGCCTTTCGCGCCTTCCACGCTCTGCGCGAGGCGGGTCTGCGTGCCTCTAACGGTGAGCCGACCTATGCCGTGTTCGGCTTTGCTCAGATCATGCTGACCATGATCCAGGAGCAGCAGCCCGCGTATGTCGCTGTCTCTTTTGATGTCGGTCGCACCTTTCGCGACGATCTCTACGCCGCGTATAAAGCTGGCCGCGCCGAGACACCGGCGGAGTTTCACCCGCAGATGGAGCGGATCCAGCAGCTTGTGCGCGCGCTTAATATTCCGATTTATACCGCCGACGGCTACGAGGCTGATGATGTGATCGGCACCCTGGCCCGCCAGGCGACGGCCCAGGGTGTCGGTACGATCATTCTTACCGGCGATACCGATACACTCCAGCTCGTCGACGATCATGTGCGGGTGTTACTGGCTAACCCCTACGGCAAGCAGACGACGACGACGATGTACGACGACGAACGGGTGATCGAGCGCTACAAGGGCTTGCGCCCCGTACAGCTCGCCGATCTGCGTGGGCTCAAGGGCGACACCTCCGATAATATCCCTGGTGTGAAAGGCATCGGCGAGACGGGCGCGGTTCAGCTGCTGCTCCAGTACGAGACGGTCGAAAATCTGTACGCTCATCTCGATGAGGTGCCGAACCGCTATCGCAAGGCGCTCGACGGCCAGCAAGAACAGGCGCTTTTTTCCAAACGCCTCGCTACGATTGTCTGCGATGTGCCAGTGCAGCTCGATCTGCAGCTTGCTCGTCTTGGCGATTACGACCGCACAGCGGTGATTGGCCTTTTCCAGGAGCTTGAGATCGGGGCGAGCAGCAATTTGATCAAGAAGCTGCCTGCCAGTGGTGTTTTCGAAGCCCAGCCGCTGCCCGCCGCAGCTGGTGTTTCTGCTCAGCAGGATATGTTCGCGCCACCGCCGCCGCCCGCCGGTGTTGATATCGACGCCGCCACCCGTCAGTTGGCGATGTTCGATGGCGCTGCGATTGCAGCGCCTGCGCTGGTGCCCGGTGCTTTCGGCGACTACCGCGCGATCACCGATGCAGCGGGGCTTGATGCCCTCATCAACGAGCTGAACGCTGCCACCGCCTTCGCCTTCGATACCGAGTCGAGCGGCCTACGCCCTTTCGATAGCGCGCTCGTCGGCATCTCGATCGCCGTGCGCCCTGGTGTCGCCTGGTATGTCCCCGTCGGTCACCGCGACGGCGAGCAGCTTCCAATGCGCCAGGTGCTCGATGCGCTGCGGCCGTTCTTTAACGATGCGAACCGCCCCAAGTATGCCCATAACGCCAAATTCGATATCGAGATGCTGCTCAATGCGGGGGTGCCCGTGCAGGGCCTGACCTTCGATACCATGATCGCTGCCGGGCTGCTTAACAAGCGTATGGGCCTTAAAGATCTGGCCTTCTATGAATTGAAGCTTGCTGAACCTATGACCGCGATCGAAGATTTGATCGGGCGCGGCAGCAAGCAGGTCAGCTTCGATGCCGTGGCGATCGCACAAGCTACGCCGTATGCTGCCGCCGACGCCGATATGACGCTACGCCTCGTGCTCGCGCTCCAGCCGCAGCTCGCCGCGCTTGAACACGTGCATCAGGTCTTTCAACGCCTGGAAATGCCGCTTGTGCCGGTGCTCGTCGATATGGAACACGCCGGTATCACGCTTAACGCCGAGTATATCCGCTCGCTTGGCGGCACGCTCGGCGAGCGTATCATGGCGCTCGAAGAAGCGATCTACGAGGTCGCTGGTGAGCGCTTCAATATCAACTCCGGCCAGCAGCTCAACGAGGTGCTTTTCGAGCGCCTTCAATTGCCCACCGCCGGCCTCAGTCGCCTCAAGTCCGGCGGCTACTCGATCACCGCCGAGGTGCTAGAACAGTTCAGCGAACAGTACCCCATCGCGCGCCTCATCCTGGAGTATCGCCAACTCGGTAAGCTTAAATCGACCTATGTCGATGCGCTGCCTCAGATGGTCAATCCGCACAGCGGGCGCGTCCATACATCTTACAACCAGATGGGCGCAGCTACCGGGCGGCTTAGTTCCAACGATCCGAACCTGCAAAATATTCCTATTCGTACCGAAGAGGGCCGCGCCATTCGCCGTGGTTTTGTCGCCGCCGATGGGTGTACCCTCGTCGCCGCCGACTACTCGCAGATCGAGCTGCGTATCCTCGCTCACGTCACTGAGGACGAAAACCTCGTCGGCGTCTTTCAACGCGACGAAGACATTCACGCCGCCACCGCCGCGCAGCTCTTTGGCGTGCCACCCAACGAGGTGTCGAAGAATCAGCGCCGCGTGGCCAAATGTGTCGCTGCCGGTACCCTGGTTGCCACCGAACGCGGCATCGTGCCGATCGAGCAGCTTGGCACGGCCGAACCTGGCGAGGTCGACGAGCTTGGCTGTTTGGTTGCCCAGGAGGGTTGCCAGCGCGAGGTGGCGACCGGTTTTACAACGGCGGTGTGCAGCCGACGATCCGCATCACCACCGAGCGCGGCTATGTGCTTGAGGCCACAGCACAGCACAAGGTGCGCAGCCTCGATGTCGACGGCAGTTATATCTGGCGTGAACTCGGCGATTTGCAGCCGGGCGACTATGTGGCGCTCGCGCGTGGGGCCATGCTCTTCGGCCAGGATCGGCCCTTCGATTTCACCCATACGCGGCGCAACGATAAGCAGTACGAGCTGCCCGAACGCCTTAACCCGCTTTTTGCGCGCTTTCTTGGCTATTTTGTCTCCGAGGGGAATATAAGCGATAACCATGGCAGCCTCTCGGTGATCATTAACAACATCGATCCAAATGTGCTCAACGATCTGCGCGACATCAGCGAGCGCCTGTTTGGTCGCGAGCCAAAGGCGTTTATCGATAAAAATAGCGTCACGTGTCTGAGTTGGCATTGCTCGAAGCTGGCCGATCTGCTGCAGCATCTTGGCGTCGGCGCGGGCGCGGCCAATAAACGTATTCCGGATTGCGTGATGCAGGTTCCTGTGCCAGCGCCGCCGAGTTCCTCAGCGCCTATTTCGAAGGCGCTGGCTCGATTAGCGCCAGCTTCATCAGCACAGGCTCGAAGTCCGAGCAACTCATCCGCCAGCTGCAAACCTTGCTTCTGAATTTCGGCATCGTCAGCCATCTGGAACAACGCGACATTCCTGATTACGGTTGGCACTACAGGATACGTCTGATCGGGCGCGAGAGCCGTGAGTTATTCGCCCGGCATATCGGTTTTATCTCGATCCGCAAGCGCCGCCGCCCGGTCGCACTGTTGGGGCGACGGCCAACCCAGGAGGCTATTCAGCTGCCGCGTCAGGTTGCGCGCCTGACGCGTATGTATCCGCAGACGAAGCGCGAGATCAAGGAGACCATCCACAGCTGCATTCGCACGAAAAGCCAGACGGTCGGCCTGACGTATCAACGCCTCGGACGCATTCTCGATCAGTTTCCACAGCCGGATGATCTCGATGCGCAGGCGCTACGCGAACATCAGCAGCGCAACCTGTTTTATGATACAATAGCATCGATCGAGCTATGCCAGAGCCAGGTGTACGACCTGGTAGTACCCACAAACCACACCTACCTCGCCAATGGCTTTGTCAGCCACAATACTGTGATCTTTGGAGTCGCGTATGGCATCAGTGCTTTCGGCCTCGCCCCGCGTATCAACGCCAGCCGCGCCGAGGCACAGGCGCTGATCGATGGTCTCTTCGCCCGCTTCCCCGGTATTCGCCGCTATATCGACGACACCCTGGCGCGCGGTCGCCGCGACGGCTACGTCGAGTCGCTGTTTGGCCGTCGCCGTGCCATGCCTGACCTCAAAGCCAGTGGGCCGCGGCGGGCGGCGGCTGAACGTGAAGCGATCAACGCGCCGATCCAGGCTACTGCTGCCGATATTATGAAAATGGCGATGATTGGCGTGCATAACGCACTGCGCGAACGCCAGCTACAAACACGCATGCTGCTGCAAGTCCACGACGAAATCATTCTCGAAGCGCCCGCCGCAGAGGTGGCAACTGTGAGCGCACTGCTCAAAGAGGTGATGGAGCACGTGTATCAACTCAATGTACCGCTGGGCGTGAATGTCGAAAGCGGATCTACCTGGGACGATATGCACGATGCGTAAAAGAGGAGAGATGGAGGGTGATAGGCTACAGCCATAGCAGGCAGCTATACAAGGTTCTGCACTAAGACTCATCCGCCATTTAAAGGCCTATGCTACAATGCAATTCTGTAACCTGTAACCTGTAACCTGTAACCTCCTATGTCAGCAGCCGTATGTCCCGCCGATGTAGTATCTGAGAGCAGCATGTCGGCTTTGGATCGTCCAAGGTATTCTGTGGTTGCGCCGGTGTATAACGAAGAAGCGCTTGTCGCCGAGTTCTGTCGCCGCACTGTGGCGATGCTCGAAGCGCTTGGCGAGCCCTTCGAGGTGGTGCTCGTGAACGACGGTTCGCGTGACCGTTCGCCGATAATTATGCGCGAGCTGCACGACGCCGATCCGCGCATCAAAGTGCTGCATTTCTCAAAGAACTTCGGCCACCAACTGGCGATCACCGCTGGCATCGATCACGCACGCGGCGATGCGGTCGTCGTTATCGACTCCGACCTGCAAGATCCGCCGGAGGTCATCCCCGAGCTGATCGCCAAGTGGCAAGAAGGCTACCAAGTCGTGTATGCTACGCGCGCTGAGCGTGTCGGCGAGACATGGTTTAAGCGCACCACTGCCTCGCTCTTCTATCGTACGATAGCACAAATCACCAACGTTGATATCCCGGTCGACACTGGCGATTTTCGCTTGATGGATCGTAAGGTGGTCAACGCGCTGACGAGTATGCGTGAACACCATCGGTTTATGCGCGGCCTCTCGGCCTGGGTGGGCTTTAAGCAGGCGGGGGTGCCCTACAAGCGCGATGCGCGGAAGGCTGGCGAAACAAAATACCCGCTGCGGAAAATGCTGCGTTTTGCGCTCGATGGCATCACGAGCTTTTCGTACTTGCCCTTGCAGCTCGCCACCTACACTGGCTTTGTCATCGCCGCGATTGCCTTCCTCTTTCTGACCGCCGTCGTCGTCTTGCGTTTGGTTATGCCTAACACACAAGATCCGGCCTTTTTCGGTCAGGCCTCAACACTCGTTAGCGTGCTCTTCCTTGGCGGTGTGCAGCTGATTTTTCTCGGCATCATCGGCGAGTACTTAGGTCGCATTTACGACGAAGTGAAGCGGCGTCCGCTCTATATCGTCTCTGAAGCTATGGGCTTCGACGAGCAGCAGTAGCTTCAGGGAGAGCGTACAAAGCACAGCGCGCATCGACGGCAGTGCCGTCGATGTTCTGCTTTATGTAACGTTTTTAGCGCTGCAACGTATATGATACAAGGAGATAATCCATTTGCCCAGTAATGCTCTTCAACGCTCTACCCTGTACCCTGTAACCTGTACCCTGTAACCTGTACCCTGAGGAGAATTGTATGAATGGTCGTTTCACCGCCGCCGCTATTGCTATCGCCCTTGTTCTTGTGCTCGGTGTCGGCCTTTCGACGATGAAAATCGCGCAGGTCGACGAAAGCCAGCGCGGCATCGAGGTTGTGCAAGGCCGCGTGACCAGTATCCAACAGCCGGGGCTCTTCTTTCGCCCCTTTGCGCCGTTCACCAACCTGGAACTGGTGAATATTCGCCGCCAGACACGCACTGTCAGCCAGAATGTTGCTAGTAGTGACAAGCAGCTCTACGACATTTCGATCCAGGTCGACTATAGCCGCAAAACGGATGATCAGTCGCTGCGCGAGCAGTACGCCCGCATCGGCGTCAGCGACGATCAGCTCAACGCTTTTCTCGATGGCTTTATCAACGATGCGCTTAAGAGCGCCAGCACGCAGTTCACGCTCGATCAGGCGCTGTCCGACCGCAACGGGTTCAGCACACGTATCACGCAGTTTTGCGCACGCCGCCCGGTGAGGGCCAGCCCGCTCCGGTCGACCAGATCTATGTGAATTTGGAAGCGGTGAAAGTGCTCGACATAAGTGTAGGCGAGGCCTATGCACGGCTCTTGGAGGAGAAGGCCAACCTCGAAGTGCAGATCGAGACCGAGCAGAAGCGCCGTGAGCAGATCGAGGCGCAGCAGGCCAACAACCTCTTCCAGGCCGAACAAGAGGCGACGGTTGCGCTCACGCGTGAAAAGGGTCTGACCGCAGCTTCGCTCGAAGCGGCCAACCGTGATTCGGCAATCCGCGCCATCGAGGGCCGCTACTGGCGTGAGAACGCCGAGTTGTTCGAGCTGCGCAAGCGCGAGTTGATGGTGCAGATGCTGCAAAGCGGCAACATCTACTTCATCGACCCCAACACCGATCTGACGCTGTTGCTTGATCAGATGACGGGCCTCGACAACCAAGCACGCCAGATTATTCCCGTCGAGCCATCGGCTCCGCAACAGGCCGAGGAACCGGCACCGGTCGTCGAGGCTGCACCGGTTGAGCCGACGGCTGCTCCCGTTGCCCCGTAAGAAGTCATTCGTACGCTGAAGTGTATGTCCGCCTCCGGCGGACGCTGATTGTGGCGAGTTCAAGCGCGCCATAACTGGAAACGACTTTCCGCCGCGCCGTACTAGGGGAAGCGCAAGTGCAGCCTGCGCTTCCCCGAGATTTTAGAGCATCCCGCGCTCGTGCAACTCCGCCATCAGCGCCGGCTCGATCTGGGCGCGGATGGCTTCATTGCGTAGCCGATCCAGCCCACATTCGCATCCACATCGAAGGGCGCGTCAAGCGCCGCACCACGTTCATCCGTCAGCACAATACCGGCGCGCTCGGCGATCAAGGCCGTTGCCAGATCGTACGGGTGGCAGCAGATGCCGAGCGCGCGCCCGCGCTCGGCCAGCCACGCATCGAGAAGCGGTCGCAGATCGGCGGTATAGCGATCGTGGCCGCTGATCAGCTCGTAGAACTGGCCGGCAGTGCAAATATATTGATCCTCGAAGCACTGCGCCTTACCGGCCTGCGGCGGGCCGAGCACACGGCGCACCACGGCTTCATCGAGTGCGGCCAGTTCCTCACGCGCGCCGGGGAAAAAACGGCTAATCTGGGCAAACCCGTGCGCGATCGTCGTCGCACGCGAGGGCCGCAGCGTGATCGGCACGGTCTCGCCGCTTACACGGTTGTAGCGCTGTGCATAGACGGGGCCATCGGCGTGTGCCCACAAGACATCGCTCAGATGTTGCTTTACCAGGGGGATCTCCGTCTGCACTGCAAGCTCGATGTCGCGTAACCGGGTACGCGGCCCACGGTTGGGGGCGATGCCGGTGAGCACCCAAGCGCTGCGTTTCTGATACATCAACCCGCGTGTACCATCGATCGGGTCGACCAGCCAGATCAGGCCGCTGGTGGTGCGGGCCTTGTCGTCGGCGGTCTCTTCGGACAGCCAGCCGGCCGAAGGAAGCAGCCGGAGGAGCTCGCGTTTGAGGAATCGGTCCACTTCAAGGTCGGCTTCGCTGACCGGATTGCCGGGTCGTTGTCCCAGCTGTGCAGATCATGCCCCGCCCGGCC
>JAAUTF010000176.1 GCA_012031775.1 Candidatus Altimarinota bacterium
ATCAGCTTGACGCAGTCGTCCAGCACGGTCAGGTTGCGGAGGCCCAGGAAGTCCATCTTGAGCATCCCGACCTTCTCGATGATGCCCATCTCCCACTGGGTGGTGACGACCACCTCGCCGGCCGCCTTGCCGCCCTCCTGGTCGTCCTGCTTGCGGACCACCCGCTGCACCGGCAGGTCAAGGTCGGCATAGGACCGGAAGTCGCGCAGCGCGAGGTGAACAATGTCGCCGCTCGTAGGCCGCCATCGGCTCAAGCACGATCGGGCGCCCGGTCTGGCGCACGCGCTCCGCCATCCGGCGCGCAAGGCCCTCCAGCGACTCCTGGCGACGCTGACGGTAGTTGCCCACATCGACGACAATCTGGGGCCATTTCTGCATCTTGCGGCTGACGATCAGGTTCAACAGAAACTGCAACGAGCGCAACGTCTCACCGCGCCGCCCGATCAGCAATCCCATTGCCTCCTCATCCGCCCCCTCGACGTGCAGTGTGACCGTCTCCTCGATATCGCCCTTCTGCCCCGGCACACGTGAGACCACGGCGGTAACGAAGGCGGGTGTATCAAGGCGCTGGAGCAAGTCTTCGAGAGTCTTGCGTGCTAACGCGCTCGCCTCAGCAAGATGGGCTGAGTGAACGTCGGCAGCCTGAATGGGTGCAGCGCTCCCAGCGTCTTCATCATCATCGTCGACAACTGTTACGCGCACGAGCGCCTCGTCACCAGTCTCGCCGGCCTCGAGCACCTCGATCGCGACCTCATCACGATCTTTACCCAGCTGAGCGAGAGCCAGCTCAACCGCCTCGGCGACGGTGCGCGCGCTGATCTCGATGCTCTTCATAGCTACCTCGCTTATTCAGAAACGATGCGCGCAGCATCGGCAATTGCCGATCGCCACACGCATCGTCAAAAACGCATCGTGCAGGTGAGTTTACTTCCGCCGACGCTGCCGACGCGGTTCGGCTGCTGCCGAACCGGTTCAGGCGCTTGCTCAGCTGAAGTGCCATCGGGCGCGTGCCACAGCCGACACCGTCTGCTCGGTGAGAGGTCGCATAATGGCCCAGAAATCCGGCCGTTGGACAGCACTGCTCTCGCCAGCCTCGACGGCAGCCTGAGCTTGGGCGACGAGGGCCGCCTTTTGCGCGCTCGCGCTCCACTTCGGATCTGGCGGTAAGAATTTCAGATAGTTGGCAAGTGAGCCCCATCCGGAGGTAAAATATTGCTGCACAATGCCGAAAAGGCTGCCGACCACCCAGTACAGCACGGCACCCTGTGGGAAGGTGAAACCGATATAGCCAAAGACAAACGGCATCACCATCATCGCCTGCATCATCGCCTTTGTCTGCGGGTCTTGCACACGCGGCGTTGCCATCAGCTGCAGCAAAAATTGCAATAAGATCGACAACACCGGCAGCACGAGGTACGGCCAACCATTAAAGCCGCCCGTCCCCCAGGCGGCCTCGCCAAGCTGGATGACACCGAAGAGCGGCGTGGCAAACAGCTGCGATACAGCTGGATCCGCGAGCAAGTCGCGCACGCCCTGGCTCAAAAACTGCTGCTGATCCGGACCCATCAGGTGATACACCGCCTGATAGACGCCAAAGAAGATCGGCAACTGCAATAACAATGGCAGACAACCACCGGCCGGTTGATTTTATACTCGCGGTAGAGCCGCAGCGTCTCTTCCTGAAGTTTCTGCGGTTCTTTGCCGTGCTTACGCTGAAGTTCTTTGATCTGCGGCTGCAACTCCTGCATACGTCGATTCGACCGCAGCGATGTCAACGTCAACGGCAGAATAACGAGGCGCGCAGCGATCGTAAAGAGCACAATACCAAGCGTAGCGCTCCCAGTTATGATCGCCGACTGGACGAGCAACCATTCTAAGAGCCCGACAAAAGAAGACCAGATACCACCCATATATGCCTCTTAACCGAAGGTAGACGGTGCCGTCTCGCTCACCGTTATGTCATCTTGCCACACCCGCGCCCGCCGCAGGAGCTGTTCAATTGATTGCTGCAAAACCGTAAACGGAACCGCAGCAACTTCTGGTGTACGCACCACAAAAACAAGATCGTAGCCGCGCATGATCTGTGGAAAAACAAACGCACGGCTTCGCGCACCCGTCGTTTGCAGCGATTACGTATAACCGCCTGGCCAATACGCTTGCCGACGATAAACCCGCAGCGTGAGGAACGACGCCGATTCACGGAAGCGTTCAGTAGAAGCAGCTGGTCGCTCACATGGCGCCCTTCACGGCGTACACGTTGAAATTGTTCTGGGCGCCGCAGACGGTAGGCTCGTTTCATGTGAAAAAGGTTACAGAGTGTCGGTTGAAGGGTGCAGCGCCCGCAATGTGCGCGGTCGATCTGCAACCTGGCTCCTATCCCTGTAACCTCTGTTTCTAGCGGTGGCCGCGCCGTACGGCCCGGCGCTCATCGCTGACGCTCAGCTTCCAGCGGCCCTTCAAGCGGCGGCGCTTAAGCACTTCGCGCCCGTCTTTTGTTTCCATACGCGTCAGAAAACCGTGCTTACGACGGCGTGGAATGCGTTTCGGCTGCCAGGTTCGTTTTGGCATTAACGTATCTCCTTAATCATCTTATTTCGAAAGTAAAGACACAGACTCCGGCTATTATAGCGATTCACCCACTAGGGTGTCAAATGAGTTTGGGGCGGCAATGCCGCCCCAATCCCTATCGGCACATACTGATCGCGCCCTGCGGTTTACGTCGCAAGCCCTGACCGATAAAACCGTGCGTCAAGCCTTAACCACGTAAGCCACGCTCAGCTCCCCGTCTGCTACGCGATGAAACAATCCAGTACGCCGAAGCGCCTGTCCGCCTCCGGCAGGCGCCTGATGGTAACCAGATCAAGCGCGCACATACCCAGAAGCGAACGTTTGCCGCGCTGTACTAGTCGTCGCTGCCAACCTGCTGCAGTGTGCGGCGAATGGCGTCGCGCTGGCGACGGGAGACACGATCCTCATCGTCCTCCTCTTCGACCTCGTCCTCGCGGCGCTTCACGCCCTTGTCACGCCGATTGGTGCCACCGTACTTGCTCAGCAAGTCTTCCAGCGTCGCATCGCCCTCGAACTCCTCGGTGATGTCCTCGGTACTATACGTCTCCATCACCGGAGCTGTGGGTTTGCGTCGTCGATCGTCGCGATCGCGGCGCGGCTCGCGGCTTTCACGCTGAGCCTGGGCCGCAGCGGTGTAGCGTGAGAAATCGGTGCGCGCCGTCGCCGATGTGGTCGAACGCGTGGTACCACCAACCTGCTCGGCCGCACCTTCTTCGTCGGCAGAAGCCTCAGGCTCGGTGAGGCGCATCGTCAGGCTAATGCGCTTGCTCTGCGGATCGACCTCGAGCACACGCACCTGCACTTTGTCACCGACCTTAACGACATCTTCCACCTTCTCGACACGTCGGTCGGAAAGTGCGGAGATATGCACTAAACCATCGCGCCCGACGCCAATATCGACAAACGCTCCGAAAGGTGCGATACCGCTGACAGTACCATCGAGAATCTGACCATTCTCCAGCGAAGACATCTTCTGCGAGCGCATCGCCCGGCGCAAACTCAGGCTGATACGTGTGCCATCCGGGTCGATTTCGAGCACTTTGAAAATATACTTCTCGCCGACCTGCACCGCGTCCTCGGGCTTCTCGACACGGCCCTCGGCCAGTTCCGAGATATGGATGAGACCATCCTTGCCCAGACCGATGTCGGCGAAGGCGCCGAACGGTGCCATACCAGTGATCGTGCCCTCGATTGTATCCCCGGGCTTCAAGTTGCCCATCTGGTCTTTGTCAACTTCAGGGCGCTTGCGGCTCTTGCGCTCGCTGCCGCGCTCTCTCGAGCGCATGGTCAAGCTGATGCGGCGCGCATCGGGGTCGATGCTCTTGATCCGCACCCGCACGCTATCGCCGATCTGTACCAGATCGGACGGCGTCTCGATACGGGTATCGCTCATCTCCGAGATATGGACGAGACCATCCCGGCCCACGCCGACATCGATAAACACGCCATAAAGCGCGATCGATGTGACGCGACCATCGAGTTCCATACCGGGCTCAAGATCCTTGAGCCGACGCGGGCGATCGTTCTCATTTTCGGCAACCGGTGTAAAGCTGGCACCCTCTTCATCAGTGCCTATCTCAGCTGCGGGCGCTTCACCCTCGGCCACTGCCTCAGCAGGTGCATCGCCCTCAACTGCGGTGACAGGCGTTTCAGCCTCACTCATTACCTCAGCAGCAGGCGTCTCAACCTCAGCTGCCATCGATCCGGCATCTCAGCCTCAGCTGCTACCTCAGCAGCCGGGGCTTCGTCCTCCTGGGCCTCGGCATCCTGAACCGCGTCGACCACCGTCGCAGGCACTTCTTCGGCTGCAGGTGCCGTAGGCGCTGCTTCAGGGGTAGGCTGGTCTGCGGTCTCTGGCTCCGGCGTCTCCAGCACCACCGCAGCCAGAGCCGCTGGAGCTTCTGTGGCGACGAGGCTGCCAGGCAGCTCACTCACAACGGCCTCTTCCCTACGATCCTGATCGGTCATCACCAACTTCCCTCCTGACGTGCTTGGACTATTGGACAAGGGTTACTAATCCTGACAAACCTTCAAAAAAGTGGACGGCTCTGATCACACGATGCGGCGTAGCGATGTCGTATGACCACAACACTTTCTTCCTTGAAGATAAGCGGCTTATCAAACAGTACTGTCTGGCAAACCGCGACCTTAACGCAGTTGCATCCGAACGGCCTGAGCAAGGCCGATGTCGCCGAGATCTTCCAGCCGAAAATAGGCCCCTTTAAGCCGCTCGGCCAGTTGGCGCGACAGCCCCCGTTCAAAATTGGGATGCTCGGTATCGATAACAATCGCCCTGATGTCCTGCGCTGCGATCATCTCGGCGATGTGATATGCCTCTTGCTGGGGTGGCAGGTTCGTCATCGATACATTCGCCTGCCCATCAGTCAGCAATACCATCAAGGGTAATGTCTCGTCGTCGCTACGGCGCGCCCGATCGAGGAGTTCATATGCGGTTAGCATTCCACGTGCCAGCGGTGTCTTCCCACCGCTCGGCATGGTCGCCAGACGCCGCTGCGCAAGCTCAACGCTGTTGGTGAGCGGCAGCAGCACCCGCGCATAATCGCGCTGAAAGCTGACGAGGCCCACCCGATCACGACGCTGGTAGGCGTCGCGCAGCAACGAGAGCACCGCAGCTTTTGTCGCCTGCATGCGCTCTTCAGCGGCCATACTCCAGCTTGCGTCTACTACAAAACAAACCGCGTTGCGCGTACGGCGTACCCGCACTTTTTGCCGCAGATCGCTACGGCGCAAGAGCACACGCGGTCGTCGGCGCATGTTGGTGGCGGCCTCACGTCGACGTTCAGCCTGATACGGTGCAGCTTCGCGCAGCGTTGCATCGAGGGCAAGATCGGTGATGCGGTGCGCTCGCCGACTCGTGATATAACGCCCCTGGCGGCGCGTCGTGCGCGTCCGCGAGCGCCGCCCAGCCGCACGACGTTGCTGTTTGTCTGCAGCCCCTTCGAGACGACGTGTGCGAAAGATCTCGTCGGCATCATAGGTGCGGCCACCACTGTTGCGCTCAGCTGCCTGCGCTTGATCGCCACTGCCAGGGCTACCCACCGGTGCCTCCGAGCCAGGCGCACTTGATGTGCCGCCCTCTTCCGATGACGGATCTTCGCCTACCTCAGGCTTTTTTTTTACATCAGGGTCGCTTTGGGCCTTGCCACGCTCACCATCAGGCCCAGGGCCACGTTCTAGCGCGGCGGCGATTCGCGCCTCATCGACCTTGACTTCGCCGAAGGGCTGGCGGCGCATACGATGCGGCAAGGCTAATTCAGCCGCCATCCGAATGTCTTCAGCGCTCAGTACCACCCGCCCGGCCCAGGCCGCGTGCGTACGCGCCGTCTCGAGGATCGTCAGATCTGCGCGGTGTCCATCGACACCGAGCTCGATCGCCAGACCAGCGACGGCCGCCATATCGGCACTGTCGATGCGAACACGTGGCAAAAGTTCACGCGCCGAGACGATACGGTTCACTAGCTCTTGTTCGGCCTCTTGCCAGGTGCCAATAAAGGCCCCTGGATCAGCTTCGTAGGCCATCCGCCGCTCGATCACCGCAACACGCGAGGCAATGTCGAGCAAGCCGGTCACTTCCACCGCAAGGCCGAAGCGATCGAGCAGCTGTGGGCGCAGCTCGCCCTCTTCGGGATTCATGGTGCCTACCAGAATGAAGCGCGCCGGGTGCGATACACTCACACCCTCGCGCTCGACCGTATTCACGCCCATCGCTGCAGCATCAAGCAGCAGATCGACAAGATGATCGTCGAGCAGGTTAACTTCATCTACATAAAGTAGGCCACGATTAACATGCGCCAGCAGGCCCGGCTCAAAGCGACGCTGCCCCTCGGTGATCGCATGCTCAAGGTCGAGCGAGCCGACCACGCGATCTTCTGAGGCCGAAACCGGCAGTTCAACCAAGCGAATGGAGCGTACTGTAGTGGGCAACGCACTATTCGCTTCTCCTCGCTGCCGACAGGTAGCGCAGAGACCAGCGGACTGGTTCGGTTCACAACTGTAGGGACAGTCGACGACGACGGTAATTGAGGGTAACAAGCGAGCCAGTGCGCGCACCGCAGTGGACTTAGCTGTCCCTTTCTCACCGCGGATAAGCACACCGCCGATACGAGGATTGATTGCGTTTAGAATAAGCGCCCGCTTCAACCGTTCCTGACCAACCAGGGCGGTAAAGGGGTAAACTGGCCGAAGAACCGTCATGCTCACAACACTAAAAAGCTTCCAACTCGAGAGGAGCTAGAAGTACAGCCCCGACGCCGCGCGATTATCAGTGGTGCAGGGTACGTTCGGTTTTCCGAAACGCAACGTACATTAAAATATTGCACGTTAGGCACCATGAAAGAGGTTGTGGTGGCGTTCACAACGGCGCTATTGTCGCACAAGCGCGCGAAAAAGTCAAATACCGTTTAGCGATCTGTCATCTACGTATCAGCTCGTATCTGCGCATACGCGAGAGGAAAATGGTATGGTGGTAGGTGACACAACGTGTCGCATCCTTACTCATGTGTAAACAATGGTATAATTGCGCTGGTTTCCGAAGTTTGCATAATGTTCGTCGGGAGTTGAGTGTGGCATTCAATCCTATCAATTCTATCTTCGGCGCATTCAGCCGCGATTTAGGAATCGACCTCGGCACGGCCAATACGCTCGTGCATGTACGAGGCAAGGGTATCGTCATCAGCGAGCCTTCGGTAGTGGCGATCGATGCGAAGACCAAGCAAGTCCACGCGGTTGGAGCGGAAGCCAAAGCGATGGTCGGCAAGACACCATCGACGATTATTGCGGTGCGCCCGTTGAAAGATGGGGTGATCGCCGATTTCGACGTGGTCGAGAAGATGCTGGCCTATTTTATCAAGAAGGCCCACGCCTACTCGTCGTTACGACTAGTCGACCCACGACCACGGGTGATCGTCGGCGTGCCTTCGGGCGTCACCGAGGTCGAGCGCCGCGCCGCCAAAGATGCTGCAATTATGGCCAAGGCGCGCGACGCTTATGTGGTTGAGGAGCCGATGGCAGCGGCGATCGGGGCGGGCTTACCCGTCGAAGAGCCGATGGGCAGCATGATTGTCGATATTGGCGGCGGCACCACCGAGGTCGCGGTGATCTCGCTCGGCGGCATTGTGATCAACCATTCGATCCGTACGGCGGGTGATGAGATCGACGAAGCGATCGTGCAGTTTGCGCGCCGCGAGTACAATCTGCTGATCGGCGAGCGGATGGCTGAGAAAGCTAAGATCGCCGCCGGCTCGGCCTACCCGCTTGAAGAGGAGATCAAAGTGGTGCTGCGCGGGCGCGACCTGCTTACCGGCCTGCCAAAGGCCGTCGAGGTGAGCAGCGTCGAGATCCGCGAGGGCATCGCTGGCCCGGTGAACGCGATCGTCACCGAGGTGCGCGCCGCGCTCGAAGAGACGCCGCCCGAACTTGTGGCCGATATCATGGAACATGGTATCACCCTGGCCGGCGGCGGTTCGCTGCTCCACGGGCTCGACCGCCGCATCGCCGCCGAGACGAAGATGCCGGTCTATGTCGCTGAGGATCCGCTTTCCTGTGTGGCACGCGGTGCGGGCAAGATGGTCGAAAACTTCGGCAACAAGGTTTATCAGCGCATCCTCACCGGCTCGCAGAATACGCGGCGAGCGAAACTGTAACATTGTGCTTACAGGTTCGCTGGCTTCGCCAGCGAACCTGTAAGCACAACTCTCCCTATGCGCGATTATCTCGACGACCGCCCGATCAAATTGCGCCGTGAACGCTCGAATACGCCTGCCTCGTGGCGTACCCTGCTCCTTGCGCTCGCGCTCTGTGCTGCCGTGGTCGCGCTGATGCTTGTCGATCAAGCGGGTCGGCTCGGCCCGGCTCGCGGCCTTGTCCAACAGGTCCTGACCCCGATCACCACCCGGCTTGTCACAGCGCGCGACGCAGTAGGCAGCCTCTTTACCCAGCAGCGCGGCGAGGCCGCGCTGCGCGAGCGCGTCAGCCAACTTGAGCAAGAAGTGGGGCAGCTACGCGCCCAGTTGCTCGAGCGTGAGCAGGCGCAGATCGAAAATGTGACCTTGCGCCAGCAGCTCTCAATTGAACGCGCCACGCCGTGGCAGTTGCTCGGTGCTGAAGTAGCGATGCGCTCGCCTGACGCCGGTCGACGAGTGATGGTGATCGCACGCGGCAGCGACGACGGCGTACAACCTGGCATGGCGGTGATCGGCCAGACCGGCGGCAACCTCGCCGCCTTAGTCGGTATCGTCGAGTCGGTTGGGCCACACAGCGCCGACGTATTGATGATCACCGATTTTGGCAGCCAAGTGAGCGCACGTGTTCTGCACGCCAACGATGCCTATCTGGGTCTGGTGCAGGGCCAGTGGCAACGCGGCTCGCGGCTCAAACTCGAACAGATCGAGCGCGGCGCTACAGTAGAAGCCGGTGATGCAGTTGTGACCGCCGGGCTGACCAGTTTGCTCGATCTGCCGCTGGCACTGGCGACATTGCCGCCGAATATTCCGATCGGCAGCGTAGAGACAGTGAGCACTGCAGGCTATAACCAGGTGGCCGAGCTACGCCCCTACGTCGATCCCGACCAAGTGCGTTACGTATGGGTGATACTCAACCAAGACGATTAGAGGAACGCCTCATACGCGAGGTCGGCCTGATCTTGGCGATGTGCGCCCTCGCGCTGCTACAGTCGGCGCTGCTGGTCACGCCGCTCGGCTTCCCGCTACCATTGCTTCTGCTATTAGTGATCACCCGGTTGCTGGTGGCGGTGGGATCGGCATGCCGATAGCGGCATCCTCACTGCGCTCCGTTGGGCGCTCTACGGCGGCCTAGCGCTCGATGTATTTGCCACCACACTGCTCGGCGGGCACGCGCTGGCTATGCTGCTGGCGGCCACGGTGATTGCGGTCTTTGTGCGTCAGCTACGCGTCGAAGGGCCGTTCTTACCACTCTTGGCAATGGTCGTGGCCGCCTGATCTACGAAGCCGTGCTCGGCCTTATCTATCAATTCACCGTCGCACCACTCGATTGGCAAAGCTATTTTCGTGTGGTGATAATGCCAAGTTTGCTGACAATACTTATCCCGACCTTGCCGATCTTCTTTTTGATGCGCTGGGCAGTGATGCGGGGAGAATAGCTATGCCACGTCTTATTGTGCTGCGCTTACTGCTGCTGCTGATCGTCTCGGTTATGGTCGGACGCCTCTACCAATGCAGATCGTCGATAGCGATGCAACGCGTTACGGCGGCGATGTCGAGGTGAGCACGACGCGCCACGTGACGGTTGCTTCCCGACGCGGCGAGATCCT
>JAAUTF010000177.1 GCA_012031775.1 Candidatus Altimarinota bacterium
GGCATGATGCCAATGCGCAAGAAATGATTGGTTATGGGTTGTCCAGGTACCCTGGGAACCAACCCAGTAACCAAACTGACAAGCTGTTTCCTCAAATTTGCTATCAGTACTAATCTGCCCAATAGCTAATCAGCTGGCCTTGCGGATTGTAGAGCGCGCCGGGGTCGGGTTCGCTATTGTTCCAAATTGTGCCCGGGCCAGTATAGTTAAAGTCGCGTTGCTCGCCAGGAGCGAGGGCACCGCTGATGCCGTCGTGGCGCTGGTTGCCCTTGACACTGCACATAATCCAGCCGTCGAGGGAGACAGCTTCAGCGCTGACATTTTTAAGCGTCACAACTTCGGTAGAATCGTTGATCGCGACAATGTCGACGGGGAAATTGGGGGCCTGGGCAGCATTCGGGTCTTCGCGGCACTCATTATAACTTGGCGGTGGCGGCTGTGGTGTTGGCGTGGGTTGCGGCTGTGGCGCTGGCTGTGGTTGCGGTGTCGGAGCGGGCTCGACTGTGCTGCGGCCATTCAGCACCTCGCGGCCAAGCAGGCCAAGCAACACGGCATCGGGAGCTATCTCCGGGTGCAGCTCGAAGCGGCGGCGCTCGAAGTACTGCACGCGGTAGCTCTGGCCTTCGAGCACCGTCTCGAACTCGTTAGTGACAGGGTAGCCGAAGCGCTCCAGGCCGCCATTGGCGTTCCAATAGGCGGCGAAAGCGCCGCAGAGCTGGTGCCCAGTTGCGGGAAATGCTGTGCAAGCAGGGCCTGCAGGGCTGTTTGGCCCCATTTGCCAGGGCGTACCCAATTGCTCAAGCCGTTCGACGCCAAGGCGACCTGCGGTGACAGTGGCATCGGCCTGGATCTCAAGCCGGTCGCGTTCGAACCACTGAACTTGAAGCGAGCTTCCCTCGACGAGCTCCTCGGTTTGAACGGTGATCGGGTAGCCAAAAACGGCGAGGCCACCATTTGCTTCCCAATAGGCGCGGATTGGCCCACGAATACAGAAGCCAGTTTCGGGAAAGCAGCGCTCGTCGCTCTGGGCACGAACGGCAAATGGCATGAAAGGGCCGATGAGCAGGCTCAGCACCACCACAGCTAGAACACGATAGAACATACATCACTCCTTTAGTAACCCTACATGGTTTGTGAAGAAGTTTGTGTCGTCGTGTGCGGCATCGCCGCGCACGAGACATAGCTCGTACCACTATGTAGGATTGTTATACCGTTGGAAGAGGTTGAGGGTAACTATAGAAGGCGATAGTTACGAGCAGGTGAATCCGCAGGTGTCTCGTAGTTGACAGAGTGCTCACCTTGTTTGCCACAACAATAGTGCCTTGACAACACTAAAAAGCGCGGTATACTGGTGACATTGTTACGAATCACACAGGCCGGGTGGCCATTTTTGGTAAGAAAATATAGTGTTATTATTACACTATATTAGTGTTAAACAAACAATAATAAGCAATAACGGTATCGTTATTAAGGGGAGGTAATCCGGTGGCTCCTGTTTTGACCCATACTGATGCGGCGACAGCGCGCGATCTGGCAGTAGCGATCGACTTGCTGCGCAAAGAGCGTAACGCGCTGATTCTAGCCCACAACTATGAATACGGCGAGATCCAAGATGTCGCCGATTATGTCGGCGACTCGCTCGGCATGGCGCAGGCTGCCGCGCGCACCGACGCCGATGTGATCGTAGTCTGTGGGGTGCATTTTATGGCCGAGACGGCGGCTATCCTCAACCCTAGCAAGACGGTGCTTATCCCCGATCCGGAGGCGGGTTGTTCGCTGGCGGCCTCAATCGATGCCGATCAGCTGCGCGCCTGGAAGGCCGAACACCCTGGTGCGGTTGTTGTCTCTTATGTTAATACAACCGCCGAGGTAAAGGCCGAGAGCGATTACTGCTGCACCTCCGGCAACGCCGAGCGCGTAATTCGAGCTATCCCTGCGGACAAGAAGATTCTGTTTCTGCCGGATATGTTTCTTGGCAGCTATCTGCGCCAGCAGACGGGCCGCGATATGGAAATTTGGGCCGGCGAGTGCCATGTCCACGCCGCCATCCGCCCGAAAATGGTCGAGGAGCGGCGCGCGAATTATCCTGACGCTGAGTTCCTCATTCACCCTGAATGCGGCTGTGTCAGTTCGACGATGCATTACCTGGCGAACGGGCGCATTAGCGCCGAGGGCACGCATATTCTTTCGACCGAGGGCATGATCCATCACGCGAACCGCAGCACCACGCAGCAGTTCGTAGTTGCCACTGAAATCGGTGTGCTGCACCGAATGAAAAAGGCCAACCCGGCCAAAGAGTTTATCCCGATCGATGACGGCATCTCGTGCAAGTATATGAAGATGATCACGATGGAAAAATTGTTGCTCAGCCTGCGCGAAATGCACCACGTGGTCACTGTCGAGCCTAATCTCGCCGCGCGCGCGCGCACCGCGATCGAGCGGATGATTGCGTTGTAGGGGCGGTGGATGATCGCGCTGTAGGGGCGTAGCATGCTGTGCTCCTACAGTGTGCGACGGTGGCGACGCATTAGTCATTTGAGGCTCTACAATGCTTGAGACTGCACGTTATCTTTTCCCGACGCTGCCCCAGGGTGTGCAGCGCCAGCGGGTGCCGGTATTAGTTGTTGGTGGCGGGCTGGCCGGTTTAAGTGCGGCGCTCGAGGCAGCACGTTTTGCCGAGGTGCTAGTGCTGACGAAGTCGGCGCTGCCGGCAAGCAATTCAGCCTGGGCGCAGGGCGGGATCGCCGCTGCGCTCGACCCGCACGACTCGCCGCAGGCGCATATCGAGGATACGCTGATCGCCGGTGCCGGGCTCTGCGATGTGGCCGCGGTGACCGTCTTGGCGGAGGAGGCACCGGCCCTGATGCGCGAACTGGCACGGCTCGGCGTGCCATTCGATCGCGAGGAAGAGGACGCCTTTGCGCTAGGCCTGGAGGGTGGCCACTCGCGGCGGCGCATCGTGCATGTTGGCGATGCCACCGGGCTTGCCGTAACGCAGGCGCTGATCGCGCAGGTGCGGGCGAACCCACGTATTCGTGTCTGGGAGGGCGTACAGGCCGTCGATCTGCTCGGGAGGCCGGGGGAGGTAAATGGGCTGCTGGCGCTCGACAGCACCGGCGTCTGGCATCATATCAGCGCTGGGGCGACAGTACTGGCTGCGGGCGGTGCAGGTGCGCTCTACGGGCTGACTAGCAACCAGCCGGGAGCCCTGGGCGATGGCATCGCGCTGGCGTATCGCGCCGGTGCCGAGATCGCCGACATGGAGTTTGTGCAGTTTCACCCTACGGTCTACCACACGCGCGCTGGCCAAGGCTTCCTGATCACCGAGGCCGCACGCGGCGAGGGCGGTGTACTGCGCACGGTCGACGGCGAGCGGTTTATGCCCAGCTACGACCGACGTGCCGAACTCGCCCGCGCGATATTGTGACACGTGGCATCTACGCGGCGATGCAACGTAGTGGGGCCGACCACGTGCTGCTCGACCTGACGCATCTTGCATCGACAACGATCGAGACGCACTTTCCGACGATTTGCGCCCGACTGCGCGCCGAGGGGCTCGATCCGGTGACGACGCCGATCCCGGTGGCACCGGCTTCACACTACCTGATGGGCGGTATTCGCACGGATCTGCACGGTGTCACGAGCCTGCGCGGCCTCTACGCTGCGGGTGAGTGTACCTGTACCGGTGTGCATGGCGCAAATCGGCTGGCCAGCAATTCGCTGCTGGAGTGTCTGGTGTTTGGGCAGCGGGCAGGTCGGGCGGCGGTGGGGGTGAGGACTCAGGATTCAGGATTCAGGATTCAGGACTCAGGATTCAGGATTCAGGACTCCGATGTCATAGCGATGAATTCAGCGACGGCCACCTTGCCCGCGCTTGGCGATTTGACGCAGATTATGCGCGCCGCTGCGGGGCCGCTACGCCAGGGCGAGAGCTTGCAGGAAGCGCTGCCGCAGCTGCGTGCGCTGGAGCGAACAGCAAAAACAGTGCTGGCAAGCGGGGCAGATCTTGCGGCTACTATCACACGGCTGAACGCGCTGCATGCGGCACAGCTGATCGTGAGTAGCGCGCTGCTGCGCGAGGAGAGCCGTGGTGGCCACTTTCGCAGCGATTTCCCACAGCGTGAAGCATCCTGGGAGCTGCACACCGTTTTGCGGCGCGGCGCAGCGCCAAGTTTTGCGATCACGATCGCTGCTGAGCGCACGTTGGCTCATGCGGCAGATTGAGGGGAGCGTAGAGCACAGCGAGTCTTACACTGCAAGCTACAAGCTGCAATGCGGCGTGGAGAAGGGTATGCATCTTTCGAATGAAGTAGTTCGCAGCGTGGTCGAGGCTGCATTACACGAGGATATCGGTACGGGCGATCTGACGACGTTGGCGGTGATTCCCGCCGCTGCGATGGCGCGTGCCGCATTTGTCTTTCGCGAACCCGGTGTGTTGGCCGGCGCACCGCTTGCGGCTGCGGTGTTTGCCAGGGTAGAGCCAGCGTTGCGCTACGAGGCGCTGCTGCCCGAGGGCGCGCTCGTCGGGCGCGGCGCGGTGGTCGCCACAGTAAGTGGGCCGGCACGGGGGCTGCTAAGTGGCGAGCGTGTCGCTTTGAATCTACTGCAGCGTCTCAGCGGTATCGCCACCTTAACCGCGCGTTATGTCGCCGAGATACAGGGCACACGGGCGCGCATCCTCGATACACGCAAAACGACGCCGGGCCTGCGCGCGCTAGAGAAATACGCCGTGCGCGTCGGCGGCGGTGTCAACCATCGTTTTGGCCTCTACGATGGTGTTATGCTGAAAGACAATCACCTGGCGATTCTGGCCGCGCAGGGCATCGGCCTGGGCGCGGCGGTGCGGCAGGCGCGCGCGAACGTTGGGCCAATGGTGCGCGTCGAGGTCGAAGTCGAGAACATCGATCAGGCGCGCGAGGCTCTTGAAGCGGGGGCAGATTTCCTGCTGCTCGACAACATGTCGCCTGCCGAACTGCGCGCAGTGGTCGATCTCGCCGCTGGGCGGGCGACGCTGGAGGCATCGGGCGGGATCACGCTGGAGACGCTGCGCGTGGTCGCGGAAAGCGGCGTGGACTATATTTCAGTCGGTGCGCTGACCCACTCGGCGCGCGCGCTCGACATCGGGCTGGATCACACGTTGTAAACTTATTGGTGCCGGGGCGAGGGTGAAACAATACATGGGTAGGGGCACCGCAGGCTGCGGCCCCTACCCATGTATCGTTACGGCATATAGAGGCTCCAGCCGCCGATCGCGAGTAGAATGCTCAGGGTAACCAACGAGAGCAGCAGGCCAGTGCGCGTAAGTGGGCGCTCAAGTGGCTCTGTGATGCGCTCGTGCTCGGCGACATGCTCTTCGCCCGGTGCTTCATCGTTGGCGAGCTGCGGACTGTGGGGGTCGAGCTCGTCGACCTGGGCCACGACCACAGTGATGTTGTCGATGCCGCCGCGCTCGTTGGCGAGCGCCACAAGCCGTTCGGCAGTCTCGTCGGGGGTGAGCATGCCGGCGATCTCGGCGATCTCGGCGTCTTCGATCAAGCCGTGCATGCCATCGCTCGAGAGCAGCACAGTATCGCCAGCACGCAGGCCGACGTGGAAAATATCGACCTCGACGGTGGCCTGGTGGCCGAGCGCGCGGGTGATGATGTTACGCACCATCGAGTTACGCGCCTGCTCCGGCGTCATCAAGCCGGCGGCGACCTGATCGGACACCAGCGAATGGTCACGGCTGATCTGGCGCGGGCGGCCTTCGCGAATGAGGTAGGCGCGCGAGTCGCCGACGTTAGCCACGCTCAACAGGTTGTACTGGAGTACAGCGGCCACGGCGGTGGTGCCCATCGTGCCGCTGCCCTCGGTATAGATGCGCGTATTCGCCGCAGCAAAGGCGTTGCGCAGCGCCGCCTCACCGTCGGCGCTGCTGCCGCCAAAATGTTCGAGCACCGCCTCGACCCCGATGCGGCTTGCCACTTCCCCGGCTGCGTGACCGCCCATGCCGTCGCAGACAAGCAGCAGTCGCCCGGCAGGAAGCTCGATGCTGCCGTAGCTGTCCTGGTTGACTTCGCGCTTCAGACCGACATCGGTTCGCCCGCTCCAGCGTACCTGCATTGTGGGCTCCGTCATAGCATAGGGTGCAGCCTCCCGCGTACGGGCGCAGCAGGCTGCGCCCGTACGCGAGATCTCATCCCTCAGAGCGGAAGAACAGCGCGCCCAGCGGCGGCAGGGTGAGCAAGAGCGAGTGGTCGCGGCCGTGCATCGGGTACGGGCTAGCCTCAACGCCGCCGGAATTGCCGATACCACTGCCCCAATACTCACTGGCGTCGCTGTTCAAGATCTCCTGCCACCAACCCGCGCGCGCACGCCAACGCAGTACTGCTCGCGCACAACTGGTGTGCAGTTCAACACTACGAGCACCATCTGAGCGCTGCTCTTGGCACGACGCACAAAACAGTAGACGCTGCCATCGGCATCGTTGGCATCGATCCACTCGAAACCGGCGGCGTCGAAATCCGTCTCGCTCAAAGCCAGATGGCTAGAGTAGATGTGGTTCAGATCGCCCACGAGTTGCTGCAAGCCGCGGTGTGAAGGAAACATCGTCAGGTGCCAGTCGAGGCTGTCATCGTGACGCCACTCGCGCCACTGGCCGAATTCGCCACCCATAAACAGCAGCTTTTTGCCCGACTGCGCGTACATGTAGCAGAAAAGCAGCCGCAGATTAGCGAACTTCTGCCAGGTATCGCCGCTCATTTTATTGAGCAACGAGCCCTTGCCGTGGACAACCTCATCGTGTGACAGCGGCAGGGTAAAATTCTCGGTGAAGGCATAGAGCCCGCGGAAGGTTAGCTCATTATGGTGGAAGCGGCGGAAGATGCCTTCCCGCTGAAAGTACTGCAAGGTATCGTGCATCCAGCCCATATCCCACTTCATACCGAAGCCCAGGCCGCCGACGTAGAGCGGGCGCGACACCATGGGCCACGAGGTGCTCTCCTCGGCATAGGTTTGCACATCGGGGAAGTTCTGGTAAACAACGGCGTTGAACTGGCGCAGGAACATAATCGCTTCGAGGTTCTCGTTGCCGCCGTATTCGTTGGGGATCCACTCGCCCTGCTTACGCGAGTAGTCGAGGTAGAGCATACTCGCCACTGCGTCGACACGTAGACCATCGATATGATACTTATCGAGCCAGCAGATCGCCGAGCTGATCAGGAAGCTACGCACTTCATTGCGCCCGTAGTTGAAAATATAGCTGCCCCAGTCGGGCTGAAAGCCTTTGCGCGGGTCGGCGTGCTCGTAGAGGTGTGTGCCATCGAAATACGAGAGCGCAAAGCCATCGGTTGGAAAATGCGAGGGCACCCAGTCGAGGATAACACCAATGCCCTGCTGGTGCATATAATCGACAAAGTAGGCAAAATCTTGCGGTGTGCCGTAGCGGCTTGTCGGCGCGAAGTAGCCTGTTGCCTGGTAGCCCCACGAGCCGTAAAAGGGATGCTCGGTGATCGGCAGCAGCTCGATATGGGTAAAGTTCAGGTGCTTGACATAGTCGGCGAGTTTGGGCGCAAGCTCGCGATAGCTGAGCATACGATTATCCTGCTCGGGCATCCGCATCCAGGAGCCGAGATGGACTTCGTAGATCGCGATCGGCGCAGTGAGCGCATTACGCTGCCAGCGGTCGCGCATCCAGTCGCTGTCCTGCCAATCGTACTCGCGATCCCAGACAATACTGGCGGTGCGCGGCGCGACCTCGTAGTAGCTGGCGTAAGGGTCGGTTTTATCGTCGCGGTAGCCGCCGTAGCGTGAGGCAATATGAAATTTGTAGGCGGTACCCTTACCGACACCGGGGATAAAAGCCTCCCAGATGCCGGAGAAGCCACGTTGCGCGGTCGGGTTGAGGCCGGAGTCCCAGCCGTTGAAATCGCCAACAACGGCGACATAATCGGCGTTCGGTGCCCAGACAGCGAAGTAAGTGCCTTCCACGCCGTCGATCACGGTGCAGTGCGCGCCCATCTTTTGGTAGAGCCGAAAATGATTGCCCTCGTTGAAAAGGTAAATATCGTCGTCGGTCAGCGGCACCGGTATGCTGGTGGGAACCGTGCTTTCGGCGGCGATCACCGCGACGCTCTCGGCCTCGGGCACGGGCGGGGCGATGCTCTCAGCCAGCATGGCTGCTGGGGCCGCTTCGACTGCCGCTACCTCACCCTTCTTCTGACTGCGCGACTTGGCGGTGGGCGTTCCGGCGGTGTCGGCAGGCGCGACGGTGTTTCCGCCGCAGCTGTCTCGGCGGTCGAAGGTTCCTGGCTGCGCGTCGTGCGCCGGGTCTTCTTCTCGGAGTCAGTCATTGGGCGATCTCCAATTCGTGCGGCTTAGGGCGTATTATACCAATTCCGCGTCAGCGCGTGGCACGCACGGTTGCGCCACACGAAATAACGTTGGTTGCGGTGGGCGGCACCGCCGCCCACCGCCAACCAACAGCAACACGCGGGGTCGTGCCCCGCACCAGATCAATCCAACAAACTCAGTATCCCGCGCAAGGGTATTGCCACCCAGGCTGGGCGGTTGTTCAGTTCGTAGCTGAGCTCGTAGAGCGCTTTGTCGAGCACATAGGTTTCGATCAGCGTTTGCAGATCTTCGTGGCGCTGCGGGATGAACGACGCCTGCCCGGCGCTCTCCAGGTAGCTGCGTACAAAGATAGCGCTGACCCAGTAGTACCAGTAGTCAGTCCATTGTTCCAGGCGTGCAACCTCATCGGGGCGTCCGACAAGGCCTTCCGTCGCACTAAAGAAGCGCGTGTAAGCGGCGTACTGGAAGGAGCGCAGCATACCGGCGACATCGCGCAGCGGCGAGCGCTTGAGGCGGCGCTCGGTGAGCGCGCGCAGTGGCTCGCCTTCGTAATCGATGATCTGGAAATCGGGGCCGGTGTAAAGCACTGGCCAGGTGGTAATCGCCGTGAATGCGTGTGCGTGTCGCATCGATTTTTGCGCGTGTGATACGCTGAAAGTGTTCAAACAGCGCTTGTTCCTGCTCGATGAGGCGTGTGGCCTCGGGCAGCAGATGCTCGGGCAGCTTGCCGAGGTTCTTGCGCAAGGTTTGTAGAACCTCGCCTGCGGCGCTGCGCATGCCCTGGTAGAGCGAGCGCTGATAGAGGGTGCTGAACTGCTCGGGCGTAAAGGCTGTGTCACCGCTATTGGCCGCCAGCGCCAGGTGCATCTCGGCGGTGCGCCGCCCGAGCAAAGCGGACGATGCCAGGTAGCCGCCGATGTACTCCTGGGCCAGTTCGCTCGGCTCGCCCTGCCATTCCAACAGCGCGCCGATGCCGCGCCCCGTGGGCGGCGGGTTGAGCTCGGGGCTGGCGCGCACCTGCTCGAAGAAATCTTGCAGCACGTCGAGCGTGTAATACCAGGCGTCGCCGCCGTTCGGCACATAGCCCTGCAAAATCGCTAGCGTCACCGGCTCGTCGCGGCCGCGCACATACTCCAGGGCACCCGCCACCGGCGGTGAGTGCGGGAAATGCGCTTTTTCGGTGAGGTAGCGCCCCAATTCTAGATCCGGGTTAAGCCCGGCGTCGATTTTGCGGAAGAGCTTCAAAATAAACTTGCTGCCATAGATAATCGACGAATTGCTCTGCTCGGCGCGCGAGATATGCGGCTCTATTATGCTTTCATCGCGCTCAAGAATGCTGCGCATACTACGCGTGGCTCGCCGTGATAATGCCATGCTGGCCGCGCAGTTCGCGGCGGTTCTGGATGGTCGCCAGCAAGGCGCTCGCAAAATCGCGGTTGAAGACGGCATCGTAGAGCAGGCCGGGCGCGCGCTGGCCAAGCTGTAGGCGCGCTACCGCCGCGCCAGGGCTGTCGCGCAGCAC
>JAAUTF010000178.1 GCA_012031775.1 Candidatus Altimarinota bacterium
GGCCTGGCTGGCACCGCTCGCCGACTCCGAGCGCGACGCGTGGCGACGAGTCGGCCAGCAGCTGATGGGCGTGTGCTGCGTTACGTGAACAGCCCCGATGACGACGAAGCGCTGCTGCAAGAGGCGCGCAACATCGGCGTACACTACGCTACCCTCGCGCTGCGCGCAGCCATGCCGCTCAGCGCTGCGATCGAGGCCGCGCTCTTCTTCCGCGACTCTCTGGTCGAGGCTGCAATGGATCTTCCCGACGAGAGCCACGTGCGCGCCACCGACAGCGCGCGCCTGCTGCGACGCATCAGCCGTGTCGTCAACGTCGTGCAGCTTGCCGTCGTCGCTGGCTACGAAAACGACGCTACTGTGCATGAGTAATACCTTTAATCAAAGTGATAACCCTATGCCAGCGAAACGCTTCAGCTTGCCGCGCACGCTTAAGCTCGGCACTTTTCATATCGGCTCGGCGTTTGCCGATCTGCTGACATCCGGTGTGCTCAACCGCATTCTGATCAGCGATCTTAATATTGCCGCTGCCCCCGTTGCCCTGCTCTCAGCGCTGCGCTATCTGCTGGCACCGCTGAGCATCTGGGCCGGCTACCGCTCCGATTCGCGCCCGTTGTTCGGACTCCATCGCACGCCCTACATCTGGGCAGGCCGCTTGTTGATGCTGCTCTCGCTGCCGTTGCTGCCGTTGATCACCGTTGTGCTCGCGGCTAACCCCCTTGCCCCCGGCGGCTGGCTGCTCGCCGTGCTCGCCTTTCTGATCTACGGCATCGGCACGCTGATCTCCGGTAGCACCTATTTAGCGCTCATCCGCGATAGTGCGCCGCCCGCGCGCCACGGCCTCGCGCTGGCGATCGTGCAGATTTTCCTCGTCGTCAGCTTTCCCGTCAGCGCCGTGGTCTACGGGCGCTTAATGCCGATCTACGACCAGGCGATGTTCTGGCAGTTGGTACTGTTCGGCATGTTGATGTCCGGCGGGTTCTGGCTCTTTTCGCTCTTTGGCGAGGAGCAACGCGGTGCGGGTGTGCAAACGGAGGACGACCAGCAGTTGCCGTTTCGCCAGTTGCTTGGCGAGATGTGGGCCGACCGTCGCACGCGTGCCTTTTTTCTTTTTCTAGCACTGGGCGCTGTCAGCGCGTTTGCCCAGGACGCCGTGCTGGAGCCGTTTGGCGGTGATGTTTTCGGCTTAGAGGCCGGCGAGACGACACGCTTCAACGCCTACTGGGGCTTCGGCGTGCTGATCAGCCTGATCGGCACCGTGCTGTTCACGCGCAAACGCCATGCCTACGAGCAGACCTCGACCACCGTCGTCGGCCTCGCGCTCACCGCGCTACCGCTCGCCATGCTGGCCGTTGTCTCGTTTATGCAGCTACAAGCTCTGCTAGTGCCAGTGCTGGTGCTCTTCGGTTTCGGCTTCGGCATCTACACGGTTGGCGCAGTCTCGCTGCTTATGGCGATGACCTCAGACCGGCGTGCCGGTGCCTACCTGGGCCTTTGGTCGTTGGCGCAGCTGATCTTCCGTGGCATCGGCATCTTCCTCGGCGGTGCCGTGCGCGATCTTGTGTTAGCCTTCGGCGGCTCGATGATGCTGGCCTATGGCACCGTCTTTCTGCTCGAAGCCATCGGCCTCTTTGTGTGCATTGTGCTGCTGCTGCGCGTCGATGTGCCCGGGTTCGCGCGCCAGACCCGTGCTACTACCCCGGCCCCCGGCCTTGGCGCGATGGCCGATTAAATCAGACAGGGCTGCTGCGTGGTGTGCAGCAGCCCTATCTACGCCGCGGGCTGAGCCGGTCGCAGCCCGCGGAACAAATGCCAGCGCAACGGTTCTGCCCGCCGCTATCATGTAATTATAGCTACTTCCTCTAGAGCAAAGCGCCAACACGCTGCTGACGGCGCTCGTTCTGCCAGCGGTAGATGATAGTGATCAGCGTTGAGCTGAGCACAATAAAGAGCGAGTAGAGCACCGGGATCAACACCATCTCGTTCGCAATTGCCTGGGTGAAACCGAGCAGCACGATCGAAAGCGCGAGCGGCCCGTTCTGGATACCGATCTCCAAAGAAACGGTCGAAGCGCGGCGGAAGCCCATCTTTAGCGCCATACTCAGCAGCAACACGCTGAGAAAGCCGAACATCCCGATGCCGATCACCGCGCCATACACCTGCCAGGGTGTCGTGGCGAGCAGCCCGCTATTACGCGGCACCCAAGTTACAATCAAGAACAGGATGATTAACACACCCAGCGCACCGCCGACAAGCTCCATAATCGCACCGATGTTGGCATTTGCGCGCCGTACACCCATGCCTATCGCCACTGGCACGAGCGTCAGCACGAGGCCTGCGGCAATGCCGCCCAGCCCGACTTCGACCTGATTCTGGCCGTCCATCAGCAGCCCGCCGTAGAACACTACTGCCAGCGGCGTCAGCACTGCCGAGGCTAGCGTCGAAGCGGCGGTCATCGTTACACTCAAGGCCAGATCGCCCTTCGCGAAATACGTAAAAATATTTGATGTCGAGCCGCCAGGCATGCTGGCCATAATAATGAGCCCGATCGCCAACACCGGCGGTAGTTGGAGCGCGACCGCGAGCAGATAGCCCAGTAGCGGCATCAAGCCGAACTGAAAGGCGATACCGAGCAGCATAATCGCCGGGCGCTTAAACGAGCGGCGGAAGTCGCGCCAGGTGAGCGACGCGCCCATGCCCAGCATAATCACCGCGATCATCAGGCCGAGCAGCGTCTGTTCTGTCTCACTGACCATCGGATCCTCCTGTGGCCTGCACGACCTGGGCACGCAGCTCGCGCCGCAACACTTTACCGACCGCACTTTTCGGTAAATCCTCACAAACTCGACGAATTTCGGCAGCTTATAGCCAGTCAGCGATTGTTTGCAGTGGGCGATGACTTCGGCTGGCGTTAACGTTACGCCCGGCAGCAGCACGATGTAAGCTGCTACCGCCTCGCCCGAGCGCGCATCGGGGCGGCCGATCACCGCCACTTCGGCCACGCCATCGAGCCGCGCAATACAGGCTTCAACTTCATTAGGGTAGACATTAAAGCCGCTGACGAGAATCAGATCCTTTTTGCGATCGACGATATGCAGATAGCCATCGGCATCGATCGCCGCCATATCGCCGGTAAGCAACCAGCCGTCGCGGAGCGTGCGCGCGGTTTCCTCAGGGCGCTGCCAGTAGCCGAGCATCACCTGCGGCCCGGCCACCGCTAGCTCGCCCGGCTCACCAGGGCCAACCTCTTCGCCGAGATCGTTGAGCAAGCGCACGCTTGTGCCAGCCAACGGGTACCCGATCGTCGCGGGGCGGTTCGCTGTTGGCGGGTTAAAGGTTACCACCGGCGAGCTTTCGGTCAGGCCGTAGCCCTGAAGAATCGGCGTACCAGTCACCTTCTGCCAGCGCTCGGCCACCACCGGCTGCAGCGCTGTGCCGCCCGCCAGACAGCCGCGCAAGGTGGGCGAGGGTAATCGGCGAACCACTCCTCGTTGAGCAAGCCGTTAAACAGCGTGTTCACGCCAGGAATCCACGAGATCGGGTAATTTTCGATCGCGCGTTGAAGGTTGGCGAGCGGGCGCGGGTTGGCGACCAGGATGTTGCGCGCCCCCGCCGCATAAAAAATAGAGCATATTCACCGTGAAGGCAAAGATATGGTAAAGCGGTAACACCGCGAGCACACATTCCTTGCCGTGCGCAATATGACCCTGCACAAAGGCGTCGAGCTGGGCGACATTGGCCAGCAGGTTGCCATGGCTCAGCATTGCACCTTTGCTCACCCCGGTGGTTCCACCTGTATACTGCAGCACAGCGAGCGTTTCGTGCTCCACTTGCGCGGTATAGGCGGCAACCTGTAGCTTGCGCTCTTGCTGAAGTGTTGCTCCATGCGCCAGCGCAACGCGCAGCGCCGTCGTCGGGACTGTGCAAGGCGGCACCATGCGGTTCCAGTATTTGATCACACTGTAGGCGATCAGGCCGGGCAGCGCGGGCATAAGATCGGTGAGTCGCACCAGCACCACGTGTTCGATCGTGGTCTCACGCAAGACCTGCGGCAGTTTATCGGCGAACATATCCACGATCACCAGCGCGCGCGCGCGCTGTCGCGGTACTGGTGGATCATTTCGGGAGCGGTGTAGAGCGGGTTCGTATTAACAAGCACACAGCCGGCCTTCAACACGCCAAAGGCACACACCGGGTAGGCCAGGCTGTTGGGCAGCTGGAGCGCCACCCGGTCGCCTACGGCAAGGCCAAGTCCGTCACGCAAATAGACCGCAAACTGGTCAGCAGCGTGCAGCAATTGAGCAAAGGTGAGGTTGCCGAACATGCCGTTGGGCAGCACGGCAGTGAAGGCGTGCTGCGTTGCGTAACCCTCGGCAGTGCGATCGATCAGCTCTGCAAGGTTGCGATAGGCGCTCGTAGGGGCCGGGCTGGGCGTGAGCAAAGGCACAGGCGACTCAACGATGGCGCTTGTCATACTCCTCCAACTCGCATCCTGGTGAGCTGTAGCTATGCCGCCGTGCGCAGGCGGGCTGCCACTTCAGCTCATTATCATAGATCGACATGTATCTATGTATTATCCACCTTTTGCACAGATCTTGCTAGTGTACTTTCTCCCGACATAACATCCCTCCTCAGACACCTGTTAGGGGGGCATATGAGAGAAGGCTCTGAGCTAGGTGCGGCTATGTCGCACCTAACTCAGAGCCTTCTTTTAAACTATTTTGTCGCGTCTTAGCGGCTGATCTTCTGGCCGGTGTAAGGGTCGTACTGCCACTCACCGGTCGGATCCTGGTTGACGGTGAGCGAAGGCGGGTTCTGCGGGCCGCTCGGCGCGGTCGAGTCCTGCGGCATCACAATCCAGAGGATGAGATAGACCAGCGGGCTAATGCCACTAAACACGGCGACAACAAAGATCAGGCGCATAATCGTGGCGTCGATACCGAAATAGCGGGCCAGACCGGCGCACACGCCACCCAGCATTCGATCGTTTGTGCTGCGAACCAGACGGTTGTTCATGCTTGTTTCCTTCCGTATCCACTATCGGGCTCGCACGATGCGGCCCGTCATTTCCTACAGCTACGACGGCAAAAATTGGCCGAGTGTTGCAGCACGTGTTTATTGCTAGGTCGAGTACAATACGCACGCGTAGTGCGCCGATGCACTTCTTCAGCAGAAGGTGATCGATGACGAGCACACACTACCCCTTCGGCCTTGCCTCGTACAGTTTGCCCTGTTCTTGCGGCTTCGCACACCGCGACGGTCGGCCAGCGCTTGCTGGCCGCTCGATGCCTGGGGCTGATCGCGTTGGCGCGGCAGCACCGCCTACGTGGCGTCGAGATGCCGCTGACGAATTTCTTGCCCGATTGTAGTACTGCCAGCTGCGACCGCCTGCGCTCTACGTTGCAGGATGCGGGCCTGTCGCTCCTCGTCGATAGCAGCTTGCTCGATGTTTATGCTTTGGAGCAGCTGCTGCCGCTGGCGGCGCGGGCGGGCGACGCATCGTCCGCGTGACCATGAGTACCGTTCTTGAAGGGGCGCGCGCTTCGTTTCCCGGCGGATGGGTCGCCCATCAGCAAGAGATCGCGCGCCGGATTGTGGCGCTACGGCCTCTGCTCGAGGAGTACGACCTGCGCTTGGCGATCGAGAATCATCAGGATGCCACCGCCGATGAGCTGCTCGAACTTTGCGCTATCGGCGGTGAGCGCGTCGGCGTTACCTTCGATGTTGTGAACCCATTGGCGGTCGGCGAGGAACCCTTCGCTTTTGCGCGTAAAGTCGGCGCGCGCATCTTCAACGTTCACCTGAAAGATTATCGTGTCTACGCGACGCCCTCCGGCTACCGGCTGGTGCGCTGCGCGCTCGGCGAGGGCATCATCGATTGGCGGGCTATGCTCGCGCTTCTCGCCGAGTTGGCACCTGACGCACCGCAGCATATCGAACTGGCCGCGCTCTACGCCCGCCACATTCGTTTCTTCGAGGATGATTGGTGGCAGGGCTACCCACCACGCGACGTACGCGATGTTGTGCCCACGCTGCGCCTGCTCGCCTACCACGCCCACCACAGCGACGATTGGCAGAGCCCATGGGAGCGCAATCTTTCCGGCGACGAGGTTGCAGGCTGGGAGCTGGCGCAGCTTGAGCAGAGTGTGGCGTATCTAGCTGAGGTTACAGGTTAGAGGGTACAGAATTCAGGATTCAGGATTCAGCAGTGCCAGCGCGGCACACTGCGACCACTGCTGCGCAGACCTGCGTTAGGGTGGTTGAGCCGTAGACCTCAGGGGTTTGCGAACAAGAGACGATGACGTGGTCTTCGTGTTTTTCGTGCTCTTCACGGCCAATAAGCGAAAGGTCTCTTAGATGAATTTTCCCCTCAACCAGTTCGATCTCGGCGGTCGGGTCGCGCTAATCACCGGTGGGGCCGGCGGTTTGGGCACGGTGTTTGCCCGAGCGCTGGCCGGTGCTGGTGCCGAGGTTGCCCTGCTCGGGCGCACGCTTGAAAAGGTGCAGAGCGCCGCACAGGCCGTCGCCGAGGGCAGCGGCAGGCGCTGTATCGCGGTGGCCGCCGATGTCACTGATCCGGCGCAGATGCGCGCGGCGGTCGCCTCCGTGCAAGTGCAACTTGGCGGCCTCGACATTCTGGTGAACAGCGCGGGCGTGAATGTGCGTAAACCTTCGCTGGAGTTCACCATCGAGGATTGGCGACGCGTGATCGACATCAATCTGACGGGTTCGTTTGTCGCCAGCCAGGCTGCCGCGCCGCCGATGCTAGCCGCTGGCTGGGGTCGCATCGTCAATATCAGCTCGATGCTCGGCCAGGTCGGCCTCGGCGAGCGCCCGGCCTACAATGCGGCCAAGGGCGGTGTCATCCAGCTCACGCGCACCATGGCACTGGAATGGGCCACGCAGGGCGTGACCGTCAATGCGCTTGCACCGGGGCCTTTTCTTACCGAATTGAACATGGCGGTAGTGAATAACCCGTCGGCCTATCAGTCGTTCATCGACCGCCTGCCGATCGGGCGCTGGGGCGATCCCGACGAGCTCGGCGGCGCGATCGTTTTCCTCTGCTCGAATGCGTCGAGCTTTATGACCGGCGCGGTGCTGACGATCGATGGTGGTTGGACGGCGCAGTAGGGGCGCAGATGCTAGGCCCCTACTGCGCCCCTACTGCACCCGTACGCGGCGATGGCATTCGCCAGAATAGTAAGGAGTTCCTCCATGCCAATCTATGGTCAACGTGTGGTGATGCCCGAGCCGTTTCGGGTCGAGGTCGAAGCATTTGAGGTGCCGGAGCCGGGGCCAGACCAGCTGCTGATTGAAACCGAGGCGAGCGCGATCAGCGCGGGCACCGAGTTAGCCGTGTACACCGGTGTGCATCAGTGGTTAAACGATCCGACGCGCAGCTGGCCGCGGTTTCCTTTTGTGCCAGGGTATAGTGCGGTCGGGCGCGTGACAGCGCTTGGCGAAGGTGTCAGTACGTATCAGGTGGGCCAGCGTGTTGTCTACGACGGGCGCCACACCACGCACGGCCTGGTCGATCTTGCTGCCGACCGAGCGCTGATCTATCCGATCGCCGCGCATGTGCCAGCCGAACACGCCGCCTTCGCCGCGATCGCGCGCTTTCCCTTCACAGCCGTGGTGCAGAGCGGTGTCACAGCCGGGCAATCGGTAGCGGTGCTGGGCCTCGGCGTGATCGGCCAGGTCGCGCTGCGCCTGTTTGCAGCCTGTGGCGCATTCCCGCTCGTCGGCATCGACTCGGTGGCCAGTCGGCGTGCCGTCGCCGCCAGCAGCCCCGGTGTGACCGCGCTCGACCTTGAAGATACCGCTATGCGCGAGCAGCTGCACGCGGCGAACCACGGCCAGGCACCCGATATTGTCGTGGAGGCTACCGGCAACCCCCAGGCGGTAAAACTGGCTATGGCGCTGGTGGCCGATGGCGGCAAAGTGGTGATGGTCGGCAGCCCGCGCGGTATTGCCGGTGAGGTCGATTTCTACTGGGATCTGCACGGGCGCTCGATCCAGCTGATCGGCGCGCACGGCTCAGCAATCGGCGGGACGCCGCGCGAGAAATTTCCCTATGTGCGCGACCGCGCCATGCGCCTGCTCGTCCACTTCCTCGAAAGTGGCAAGCTACGCCTCGACGACATCGTGACGCATTACGCTCACGCCGACGCGAGCGCGCAGATGTACGACGGCCTGCTCAACCGCCGCGACGAATTTTTGGGCGTCAGTCTTCACTGGTGAAGCATTCGTTCTTCATAACTTCTTCGCATCCTGCTTGTATCCTGCGGATACGAAAGTTGATAATTGTTCTGGCTGAATTACAACAAAGCTGTAATTTAGCCAGAACCGACTTTCACCTTATTTGTATATGGAGGATACACATGGTACGCAAAGTTATCGGCGGGATCGGAACGGCGGTTGTGGGCACAGCTTTTGTGGCGGCGCTCGGCTTCGGTGGTTTAACAGAGGTAGGCGCGGCACAATCACAGCCACAGGGTACGCAGCTGGTGGCGCAAGCGCAATCAGAGGCGCAGCGCGGCGAGCGACGCAGGCCGGCGGTCGCGGTGGCGCTGATTCGCACCACGGCTAATCTCAGCAATCTTACAGTCGAGCAGGTGCGCGACAGTTTGAGCCAGGGCCAGAGCCTGGCCCAGGTCGCCGCCGCCAATGGCAGCAGCGGCGACGCCGTGGTGCAGGATGTAAAAGCGCGCGTGGAAAGCCAGCTCGGCCAAGCAGTGGCGAATGGACGCATCTCGCAAGCGCAGGCGACGAGCGGCTGGCCCAGTTTGAGCAGCGCGCGACTGCGATCGTCAACGACACAACGCTTGGCGAACGGATCGATGAGGGTGCGGAGCGCGTGAAAAACCGCGTGGTGACGGCTACACTTGTGCCGGTCGCCGTCGATCTCACCGGGCTCACGCCGGGCGAGATCCGTCAGCGCCTGCGCGACGGCGAAACGCTGACCGCTATCGTCGAAGCTGCAGGCAAAACCAGCGACGAACTGCTGAACGCCGCCGTCGATCGTTATCGCATTGCGGTGGAGGAAGTGTTGCAGTAAGAACAGAAGAGCAAAAGAACAGAAGAGCAAAAGAACAAAAGAGCAAAAGAACAAAAGAGCAAAGCTGCGCTGCAGCCAACGCTGTAACAATGTCTTTGGTCTTTTGTTCCTTTATTCCCTTGTTCTTTTGCTAAAAGAAAAGATTAATCGCCACACCGGCCAGCAGTGTAAACTGGAAGCACAGCAAAATAATCAGCGCGATGGCACCACGGCGGAAGGTGGTGGTGAGCATGAAGGTGCTCTTGATATCGATCATCGGGCCGAAGACGAGGAAGGCGATAATTGCGCCGGGGCTAAAAGTGCCGACAAAGGACAGCGCGATGAACGAGTCCACCGTCGAGCAGATCGAGAGCACGATCGCCAGCAGGATCATCACAATTACGGAGAGCACCGGCCGTCGCCGAGCGCGATCAGCGCCTGCTGCGGCACCAGCGTCTGCAGCGTGGCAGCCAGCAAGCCACCGATGATCAGGTAGCGCACCATCTCGAAGAACTCAACGTTCGCGTGGTTCAACACACGCTGTAAAGGCGGCGCGTTTGGGTCATCGTGATGGTGATGACCATGATGATCGTGGTCGTGGTCGTGCTCGGTCTCAGGCAGCGGGGCCAGCACCTTCTCGCGTAGGGCGGTGCCGCCGACGAGCAGTGCGACGAGCACGGCGATAGCGAAGGTGAGGCCAGCGCGCCAGGCGACCATCTCCCAGCTCGCGAAGGCCACGTAGGTCGAGATCAGCACCACAGGGTTGATCACCGGCGCGGCGAGCGCAAAGGCGATGCCGGTGGGC
>JAAUTF010000179.1 GCA_012031775.1 Candidatus Altimarinota bacterium
GATGGCGGCCCGCTGCCGCTCTTTTCGGCCGGCGCGCATACCATCGTCACCCTGCGCGCGGGCGAGCGCGTGATGCGCAACCCCTATTCGCTGATGGGCCCGCCGCTCGACGACGAAAGCTGGCAGATCAGCGTCCTGCGCACGCTCGACAGCCGCGGCGGCTCGGCCTTTCTGCACGAGAAGATCGCGGTAGGTGACGTGATCGAGCTTGCCCAGCCGGTCAATCTTTTCCCGCTCGCGCTTTCCGCACGAAAGCATCTGTTCATCGCCGGCGCATCGGCGTGACACCCTTCATCGCGATGATGCACGAAGTGGAGCGCGGCACCGTGCCGTTCGAATTGCATTATGCCATGCGGTCCGCCGCTGCGGGCGCTTATGGCGAAGCGCTCGCCGCGCGCCATCCGCGCCGAGTGAAGCTTTATCGCGACGATCAGGCGGAGAAGCTGCCGCTCGGCGATCTTCTCGAGAACCAGCCGCTCGGCACCCATCTTTACGTCTGCGGGCCGGGGCCGATGATCGATTTCGTGCTGGGTGGCGCGGCGCGGGCCGGCTGGCCGGCGGAGAACCTCCATTCCGAGCGGTTTTCCGCGCCGCCGAGCGGCCCGAGCAGCGCCTGCGGCAGCAGCGCCATCACGCCGGCGATCGCCAACGCACTCGTCGACCCCGTGTTCAACGTCATCCACCAGATCAGGACAAACTGAGTCAGCGCGCTGCCGATGAGCGAGAGCGCTTGACCTAGCCAGATGCACCAGAAGCGTAACCGCCACGGCCCCTGCACAGAAGCCCCCGCCGTAGCAGGCGACGAAACCGTCTCAATATTCACATAGCCTCCTTTATATTTTCATTACTGACAATCTATTAAGAGTGTAGCATGGTATAATTGATTGTCAAGATAGATAATCTACAAAATGCACGTTGCACGGTACAGCAAGGCTGCACCGTGCAACGCACAACCATCTTTATGGGAAGAAAAAGTTTAGCTGAGGAGCGTCGCGAAGATATTCTAGCTGCGTTTGAGCGCTGTATCGCGCGCTATGGCATCGATGTGCCGCTGGAACAAATCGCCGACGAGGCGGGCGTGAAACGAAGCCTGATTCGGCATTACCTGGGCAACCGCGACGAATTGGTAGAGCAGGTGATCGAGCGCATCGCAGTAGAATACCCGCGACAGGTTGCCAGTTTTATCATCGCTTATCGCGAGCGCGGGCTAGCCGATTTGCTCGATGCCTTTTTGTCGAGAATCAGACAACGCCAGCCTGGGATATGATGATCAATGCGGTGCTGAACACGACACGCGGGCGTTACCCGGCAGCCAAACAGCGCGTGGCCCAGATGATGGAGGAGATCGTGGCCGTAGTTGCTACAGCGCTACGGCACGGCAGCCCACAAACCAGCGAGGCCGCTGCCTACGAAGTGGCCTACGGTCTTGTCTGCATGGTGCAGGCGCACGAATCGCTGCTCGAACTTGGCCTTGATCATCGCTACACCGCCATCGCGCGCGCCAGCGCCGAGCGTCTGATCAAAGGGTTGGCGAAATAGAGATGGGCATGAGCCGAGTTGCGGCCCATGCCCACGACTATTCCAGCGCGGCGAAAGTTCATTCGCCTCAATCGAGAGCGGCACGCGCCGCCGTCTCGGCCAGTAGCTCTGCCGGATTGATCAGGTCGGGATCTAACGCACCGCTGAGCGCCAGCGGGAACTCGGTGCAGGCCAGGATGATACCGTCGGCGTGGTGCATGCGCAGGATCGAGATGGCCAGCCGCAACTGCGCTTCCTCAGCGTAACTATTCCGACCCGTGTTCACCGCTCGCATCACCTCGGCGAGGCTGTCTCGATAGAGAGCCGACAGCTCTACCCAGCTCAGCCCAAGCTGCTCAAGTCGCGGCGGGTAGACGCTCCAGGCCGCCGGGCGAAAGTCGACCAGGCCCAAGAGTCGGCAGCCACGCCGCTGCACCTCAGCCACTACTGCGTCGACCATACTGACGACGGGCTTGCCAGCGGCTGCTTCGATCTCAGTCTGCCAGATATGAACGCCGTTCGACGTGATAACCAGGAAGTCGGCATGGCTGCCGAGGGCCTGTGCAGCCTCGAGCAGGCGCGGATTAACGGGCGGCAGTTCGCTCGGCGAGGAACCGTCTACCGGCATAAGGACAGGCAGTTCGCGGAAGAACCAGCTGACGAGCGGAGGGTACACGGTGTCGCCCTGCTGCGAGGTAAGCCGCTGGGCAACGCGGTGCAACCGCTGCTCGAAGTCGATCGTCGCCTGGGGGCCAAGCCCGCCGAGAACACCAATCGTTTTCATCGCACCTCCGTATACCGCTCGTAGCGCACCAACGCAGCGAGCGGTCGGGCGGCCGCCCTTCTTCGGCGGAGGTGGTGCCTCGGCGGAGTAGCCAAAGGTGATCGTCCAGCAGCAGGTCAAATCTTCCGGCACATCGAGCATAACACGCGCCGCTGCGTGGTCGTGCAGCACGGTGACGCAGGAACCGACGCCGTGCTCAACTGCGGCCAGCTGCATATACGCCGCCGCCTGGCCCAGATCGAACTCGTACCCCGCCGGGGCTACCAGCACCACGGTAAACGCTGATGTCGCCATATGCGCCGCGTAGCTGCCCGCCGTGCTCAGGCGCTGGAGCTGCTGGCGCTCACTGACGACCACGAACGTCCAGGGCTGGTCGTTCTTGCTGCTTTGCGCACGCCGCCCGGCGTTTTAAAATCGCCTCGACGACCTCAGCCGACACAGGTGTGGCCTGATAGCTGCGCACTGCGCGTTTGGCGCTGATGGCCTCGCTCACGCTCAACCTGCGCGTGTCCTCTTCGTTGCTGCTCATATGGTCTCCTGCTGTGCTTTGAGTGACCAGATCGCGTTGACAATTTTCCACTCACCGTTGAAACAGCCAAGGTGCAAGAAATCCACCCAGTCGGTCATCTCGGCGCGCACGCTGGCGATGTTCCCATACACACCGAGGATCTCGATCGCCTGCTGCTGCGTGGTGGACGGTGGAACTCCCTCACGCCCTTGTACATAAGCTATCAGCGTGGCGGCGTCGAGTTCCTCGATCGTCGCGTCGTCTTTTACAAGGCGCTTGGCGAGCTGAGGGTGAAGGCAACGCCGGGTGCGTGTCGGCTTGTTTTCATACCAGCCGTAGACATAGTCCTCGACGACGGCGCGGATGGCCAAGTGCTGATCGTGGACGTTCATACAGTACCCCTTGATAATGCGCGAACACTCGATGTTTCGCTGAGCACAAACAGGATGGCGAGATGGTAGATGTTCTTGGGCAGGCCCTGCTTGTTCGCCTTGCCGTCGGTCGCAAGGCCGTAGGCGATCTGGAGTGCCTGCTCGAAGCCTGTGTTACCCGGACGGATGTCGACTAGAAAACGAGTCGTCTTGTCTGTGGGGTTTTTGAAGCAGTACAGCGTACTCACGGGGGCGGTCTTTGTTTCGCCAGCGCGCAGCGTGTGCTTCTCGGTGCCCAAGAGCACTTCGAACTCAATCAGCGTGCGCTTGCCGTTGGTAGACGCGCTCGTTTCCAGGAAGGTGGCGTAGTCCTTCTGCGTCGGGTGGAGGATACGGCGTGGTGCCGTCGTTGTCTGGCTGTAGGTCGATTGGGTTGTGGTGGCCATGGTATGTATTCTTCTCAGAGCGTTGTTTTAATCTGTGTGATTATTCACAAAGCGTCGATTGTAACGCGCAGCAAACGCTCTCAGTAGCTTAACAACCACCTGTTTACAGAATGTCGACACAGCCACGTGCTACCGCGCCGGGCAGCCAAGCAGAAGGAGTAGTGGCTGGCAGTCAGCCGTCGCAGTAACGCTGCAACGGCTGACTGCCAACCACGTCTTATTACCGTCGCACAAGCGGCAAATACACCGTCGGCTGGGCGCGCAGCACCAGTTCGTTCGAGGCCGCACTGCCAGGGTTGAGCACACGCACCAATCCGCCGCGCTGCAAGTCGATCTGGCTGACAAGGGCGCTGACCACGTATTCGTTCACAAAGGTTGTCGTTTTCGCTACGCCACCAACTTCTACCACCGCCCCCGCTACAAAGCCTGAGCCGCTGATCAGCAGTTCGAAGGCCGGGCGATAGCTCAGCGCCAGCGCGTCGAGCTGTGCTACTGGGTTGGTGCCCGCCGCCAGCACCGCCAGGTTTTGTGGCGCTGAGCTGCCCGCCCCCGGCGTGAACGACGCTCACCGCGTATAGGCCGGCGCTCGCCAGATCTGCCGCGCTCACCAGCATTTGCAGCGTATTCGCGTCGAGCACCGTGGTCTCGCGTGTTTCACCTTGCCAATACGCCACCGACAGTGCATCGGGCCGAGCCGAGAAATTGTGGCCCTTCACCGTTAGCCACTGTTCCGCGCTTCCGACCATAAGCGAGCCTGGCGCAAAGTTGCTGATCGCGGGCAGCGCAGGCGCGTTGCTCGGCGCTACTGCAAAGCGCACCGGCTGGGATCCCGTTTCGGCTTGCAAGCTTATTGGTGCTTGCGATGCATTGCTCACGGTAAAGGCCAGCGGCCCTGCCTCCGGTATCTGACCAGGCTCGATCGTCACCAGCAGTGTCGTCTCGTCGAGGTAGAGCGTCGTCAGCGGCGTGCTGTTGACAAAAGCCACACTTTGCGCCGTAAAGCCACTGCCCGTCACCGTCAGCTCGATCGGCACGGCGCTCGGCACGATCTCCGGCGGCGCAATACTCTCGATAGCCGGAACAGGTGCTTCGTTTGCCGCCGTAATGGTGAACGACTGCGCCGCGCTATCGCCGCCGCCAGGTGTGGGCGTGCGCACCGTGATATTCGCCGTGCCCACGCTGGCCAGCTGCGCCGCCGGCACGATCGCTTCAAGTCGCCGCGCGTTGACAAAGGTCGTCGCCAGGTTTGTATCGCCGAGGCGCACCAACGAGCCGGGGTAAAAGCGTGTGCCGTTCACCGTCAGTGTGATGTCGCCACCGCCCGCCGTTGCCGAAGCGGGTGCGATGTTCTGCACCAGCGGCGCATGCTTGAGCGCGCGTAGCTGTGCCACACCTTGCCCATCGTAGAGCGCCGCATAGACATTTTGATCATCGGCTGAGCTAGCCAGGTAGACCGCGCCATCGGTGGCGATCGGCCCCTGTCCTTCGACGGCGCTGAGCAAACCCGTCGTGCGGTCGCGACTAAAGACCTTGACATCGTCACCGTACCAGAGCGCCACCAACAGCCGCGCACCGTCGGCATCGTTGCTGGTGAGCAGATGGTATGGCCCATCGCCGACATCCACCTTCTCCAGCGGCGTAAGGTAGCCATCGCTCGGGTTGCGAGCAAAAATTTGCACCGCATCGTCATCAAGGCTAGCAACATAGAGGAACTTGCCATCGGGGCTAATCGTCAGTTCGATCGGGCGGTTCAGGCCGGTCACGCCGTTTTCTTCGTCTTTGTGATGGTTCAGGTAACGCAGCCGCCCTTCGCTGTTGCGGCTGAAGGCCACCACCGTGTCGCTCGCCGAGCCTGCCACATAGACGTTCTGACCATCCGGGCTGACGATCACGCCGAAGGGGCCGTCGAGCAGATCACGGCCGTCGATCGTTTTCGTCAGCTCTTGCGTGATACGCAGCTTGCCATCGGTTGCATTGCGCGTCAGTACGGTCAGCGAATCGTCGAGGGTTCCGGTCACATAGAGGTTCTGATCGTCGGGGCTGATGTCGAGCGCGCGCGCGCCGCCCATGGTGTCGTTCGCGCAGATTTTGATCGGGTTTACACCGCAGATAAAGGTGCCATCGCTGGTAATGCGCCCGACGTAGCTCAGCGCGCCATCGTCGGCGCGGCTGGCGATCACCACGCCATCGCCGCTGTAGCTCGTATAGTAGACGAACTTGCCGTCGCTGCTGTAGCGCACACCGGTGATCGTGCCCATGCCGGGCTGGCTGAAGTGCGTGTCGAAGCTGATGCCACCGCTGCTGGGATTGACCTCGTATACGGCCAGTTTCTCATCGCCCCAGTGGCCGGCGAGCAGCTGCGCGCCGTCGGGGCTGAGCGCCATGCCCATGATCTGCGCCTGCGGCAGTTCCTGCGATGTTGCGCTCAAAAGCAGCCGCTCGGGATCGGGCTGCGGCACCAGTTCACACGACAGATCGTAGCGCAGCAGCGGCGAAATCGGGTCGTTGCTGGCGATCTCTAAGGTACCGGTGTAGATGCCGGGCTCGCTCGGCTCACAGCTAATAGCGATCGTCAGTGTGCCACTCGGCGGTATGGTCAGGTCGACCTGTGGTTGCGCGTCGCTAGCGAGCTGAATCGCGCCGACACCAGCTGTAAACTTGATCGTATCGGCCAGCGCATCTTGCAAATTCACTGTGGCGTCGAGCGGGCTGGTACTCGGGTTGCCCACGCTCACCTGCGTCTGCGCAGAGGCATCCGGCGTCGACTGCCCCAGGCTCAAAGTGCCCCGGTTGTGTGTCTGCATAAGCCGCCGGCTGCGACTGGTTTTCCATCGCTTTGCAGCGCAGCTTGTAACGCACTTCGCCCACCGCAGGCAGGTCGGTCTGGATGAGCAGCCGCCCCCAGAACTCGCCAACGCCGTTTGGCGTACAGCGGTATGTCAGCTCGCTGATCTGGTCTTTGCCGAGCGCCCCGCTCACCGGGCCATCGACCAGCGTAAAAATACCGCCGGGATTATCTTCAAAAAAGACCGTCCACTTGATCACGCCGCCGCCCGCATTCTTGATCGTCAGCTTGGTATCACTCGATGCGTCAAGGTCAGTCCAGATCAGCGGGAAGGCGATACCCTTCTCAGGCTGTGAGAGCCACTTTGGAGCCTGCGAACCGACCTCGATCGCACCGGCATCGCACTTCAAGCCCTGTTTGCGCGCACCCTGGATCTGGTCTTTGTCCATTAAAAAGAGCGGCACAAGCGCGGGATCGGTACACCATTCTTCCTGACCAAGATCGACCGCCGGGCTGCTGCCGGAGGTCTTCACCGAGAGGAACTCGGCCTCATCAAGGCTTACACCGCCGTTATCCGTCAGGCCTTCGAGCTCGATCGCGCCCACATTCGCGGCGATCAGATCGGTGGCGGTCTGGTCGTTGTTGAAGTCGGCGGGCACGCGGTTGCAAAATTCTTTAAACACATTGCCGCCGTGCGAGCTGACAATCCCGGTGCAGAGCGAATCGGTCACCGAGTTGGCCATATAAAAGTAGCCGTTGCCGATATTTTGAATGCTCACCGACTCGGCGCTATTGTCGTTGGCGCGCACCAGCGTGGAATGGTAGGAATGCACCGTGCCGCCGCTGTTCGAGGCGGTACCGCCGTTGAAGGGAAATTCATAGCCGTTGGAAACGCCGCCGCCGGACTTGGCCAGGTTTTCGGCCACGGTGCTATTCACAAGGTAGAGCGTGCCGCTCAGGCGATTCATAATCGCACCGCCGTAGCGCGCCTCGTTACCGTGGATAGAGCTGCGGCGGATAATCAGCGTGCTATCGTTCAAAATAGCGCCGCCCAGCGTCTCGGGCACTTTGTCGCTAGGTTTGGCTTTGCTATCGGTGATCGCACTATCCAGCATGCGGATCTCACCCTGGTTGTAAATAGCGCCGCCCCCTTTAGAGCGATCGGTGTAGTTCTTGATAAACTGCACGCGTTCAAGCTCGATAAAGCCCTTGTTGTAGAGCGCGCCGCCGCCGCTCTGGTCGTCGAAGAACGAATAATCGCCCGGCCAACCTGCGGGAACTGTCGCCTGTGAGACCCAGTTTTGCTTAAAAATTGTATCGCGCAAAATCGGGTGCGTCACCTCGCTGCCGCCGTAGGAAGCGTAAGCGCCACCGTTCAACTCGGCGTGATTACGCAGAAACTCGCAGCGATCCATCAGCACGCTAGCACCGCCGGACGAAACCGCACCACCCGCATTACGCGCCATATTCTCAATGAATTTGCTTTTTACACAGATAAAAGTTCCGGTGTCGACTGCGACTGCACCGCCATCGCCATTGCCAGAATTATTGTTCGCCGTATTGCGATAAAACTCGACCTCGGTGACACGCACGGTGGCGTTGCCGCCTTTGATCCAGATCGCGCCGCCAAAGGGCCGCCGACCGTACTGCAGCTTCATCTTCTGCAAGATCAACTCGCCGCTGGCCGCAATAAAAATGCCGTGCTGACGGCCGCTCTGGCCCCCGCCGTTGATCGTCACCGCATTCTTACCATCGATAACGATCTTCTTATTGGTAATATTCGGCAGCTGGTCATCGTAGCTCAATACGTAGGTGCCAGGGATGAGGTTGATGATATAACTCTGAAAATTGCTGATCGACGGCGCACCACAGCCCTGATTGCCCAGCGCATTACTGCCGGTAGCCTGTAACGCCTCGCGCAGCGAACACTTGGAAGAAGGCGCGGTCGCAGTATCGGTGCTCCACTCGTCGACGAGCGTAGTAACATTGATGTTAAACGAGGCCTGCGCCGATGCAGGCCTTGGCAAAAGCACGGCGAGCAGGAACACGAGCGTGGCGAGGCGAAAAGGAATTGCGCGCAGCATAACAAGCTCCTGTTTCTTTTACCGCAGAGAGGGCAGAGACCGAACCTTTTGAACCACAAAGACACAAAGCGCGCGAAGGCCGGGCATGTTTTACCGCAGAGCACGCCGAGGGCGCGGAGGGTTCACGTTTTCAGACCCCATGGGTCTGCCCCATTGCAGCGTATCACTTCTACTCTGCGTCCTCTGCGCCCTGCGGTTTACAACAAGACCTTTGCGTCCTTCGCGCCTTTGCGGTTAAGGCTATTGCGAAGAAAGCGAGACGATCAGCTCTTTTTGGGTAGCATCGGTGGGCAAGGTCAGCATCACGACCGTCACATTCTGGCCGCCTTTCTGCCAGTTGGCGGTGCGGAAGACATCGTTGCCCGCGTTGGCCTGCTCCATCACCGCACTGATCGTGCTATTCGTCTGCCAGCCCTGGCCCTTGAGCTGCTCGTCGTAGTAGGCTTTTACCTGATCCCAGGTGGCATCGGCGGGCAGGCGATAGCCCTTCTGCTCAGTGGAGCCGCCGACACCCATGGCCTCGCGCATGGCCGCATCGGTGGCATTGTTCTGGCCCAGCGTATCGGCGATTGTGCTCTCGCCCGCCTGTAACTCGGTTGCACCAGGGTAGAGCGGCAGCGTCGCCACGGTTGCGGGCGGGCCGCCGCCGCAGGCGGTGATCAGCGTGATAACCAGCAGCACGAACGTGATTTTCCCGATGAGTTTCATTGTGTTACTCCTTCTTGTGACAGGTGACGGGTGACGGGTGACGGGTGACGGGTGACATATTGATAGCAAGGTACGTAGTGCTCCGTCATTTCATTCCAAACGGAGCGCAGCGCAGAGAGGCATCTACACCATACTTACAGCGCCATCATGTAGATGCCTCACACGTGTTCGGCATGGCACGGCTGTGCAGAGGCTTGTACCACACTGCTGCGGGGGCACCGCATAACTCGTGTTATTGACTAAGTAACAAGGCGAACCTAGCGGTAAGAAAAGGCCATGGTATCACCCGGTCATCCTGTTCCCTATCAACTAGGTTAACTCCCTTCCAGGAAAGAATACGCTGGCGGAACGATACGCCAGGCGATACAATAGGCGATACAGGCCATAGATATGGGAAACGAGGGAGCAAGATGACCAGCGCTGTCGACTTTGGTGGCTGGCTACGGCAGCGCCGCCGCGAGCTGGATCTGACACAGGCCGATCTGGCACAGCGGGTCGGCTGTTCAACCATTACGATCCGCAAGCTAGAGTCAGGCCTACGTGTACCCTCACGCCAGATGGCGACCCTGCTGGCCGACGTGCTGTTGCTGCCGACGGACGAGCGCGCGCGTTTTGTCGCCTCGGCGCGCGG
>JAAUTF010000180.1 GCA_012031775.1 Candidatus Altimarinota bacterium
GGCCAGCACGCCAGTAGCGGGTAGCGCTCCCATACGCCCATAAAGATGTTCAGCTCGGCCCAGAAACCGGCCAACCCGGGCATACCCATCGACGAGAGACCGGCCACCACGAACATCACGGCGGCGAAGGGCATCACGCGCACCAGGCCACCAAGCTCGGGCAACTGGCGCGTATGCGTGCGGTCGTAGACCATACGCCCGACGACGGCGAAGAAGAGCGCGGTCATCACACCGTGGGCGAACATCTGCAACACCGCACCGGTGAGCGCGATCTGTGTGCCGGAGGCAAGGGCGAGCATCACCAGGCCCATGTGGCTCACCGAGGAGTAGCCGATCATAAATTTGGCATCGCGCTGCACAAGCGCAATGCTCGCGCCGTAAACGATATTAAAGATCGTCAGCACCGCCACCACCGGCAACCAGCGCTCGGCCCCGGCGGGCATCAGCCACATCGCGGCACGCAGGCAGCCGTAGGCCCCAAGCTTCATCAGCACACCGGCGTGCAGCATACTCACCGCCGTCGGTGCAGCTACGTGGCCAGTAGGCGACCAGGTGTGGAAGGGAAACATGCCGGCCAGCACGGCGAAACCGGCGAACATCAAGGGGAAGAAAATGTTTTGCAGCGCGCCGCTGATCGTCACGTTCTGCGCCAGCACCACCATATCGAAGGTGCGCAGGCCGCTGCCGAAGTAGATACCGAGCATGCCGATGATGCACGCCGCGCTGCCCGCCATCAAAAACAGCGTCAGCTTCATCGCGCCGTACTCGCGGCGCGTGCTGCCCCACACCCCGATCAGCAGGTACATCGGCAACACCGCAAGCTCGTAGAAGACAAAAAGAGCAAGAGGTCGAGCGCGACGAACACACCGAACACGCCAGTGGTGAGCAGCAACAGCAGTACCCAGTACTCTTTGACGCGCTCGGCGATATTCCAGCTGATCAGTGCTCCGGTGAAGATAACAATGCCGTTCAGCAGCAGCATCGGCAGGTTGATACCATCCACGCCCAGGTAGTAGCTGATGCCGAACTGCGGTAGCCAGTCGAGTCGCTCGACGAACTGAAAGCCGCCGCGCCCACCGTCGTAGGCCAGCGTGAGCAGCACCGTCAGCAGCAGCGCCACGAAGGCAAAGGCCGTGCCGACCCAGCGGATCAACTCGGCGCGTGCAGCCGGGATAAATGGAATAATCAGGCACGGCACAAGCGTGCTCAGCCAGACCAGGCTAAGCCAGGGGATCGATGGGGAGATGGTCAGTAGACCCATAGTGGGTTAGCCTTTGTCTGGTAGTGCAGGGGCTGTGCCCTGCACCCGCCGTGGTAGTGCAGGGGCTGTGCCCTGTACCCGCCGTGCTTTCCTGCTCATAAGGGTGAAGTGCAGGCGCTGCGCCCTGCACCCGCCAAGGGGCCAGCCCCTTGACCCCGCTGGCGGGCACTTCGCCCCTCCAGACCTCCCTGAAAGTGAGCTCTTCTCATGCAGTAAGGCCCGTTGTCACGGCGCTCAGCCCGGTACCGTCCAGCGCCACGATAGAACTCGGTGGCAGATGCACGCCCTCGGCATGGACACCGGCGCACGCTGCACGCTGCACTGTAACGCGCTGAAACTTCTGAATCCTGAATCCTGAATCCTGAATTCCCATGTAGTTTCACACATCAGGATCGACGCCGAGTGAGCGCAGCATCGCAGCAAGGCGCTCGGCGCGTTGGCGCTCGTGCTCAGCGCGTTGGCGCTCGTGCTCAGCGCGCTCGTCACTCGTAGGCAGTGGTCGACCCTGACGATCGAACCAGCGCATCCACAGCGTATCCATGCCACGATAATCGCCGTGCCATAGGCCGAGTGCGACATTCAGCGGCGTAATTGGCAGCTGCCCATGTTCGTCGGCGGTAACCGGCTGGTAGCTCCCTTCGACAAGCGCGTACAACTCAAGGCTGCTCCGTGCTGCGTCGAAAATCGCGTAGTACGCGGCCTGGATGGCGCGCTCGTAGATCCAGAACTTGCCAGTCATCGGCGTTGTGTCGTGCTCCTCGTCAGCGTCGCCGGAGACCAGTTCGATCAGGATGAGCGGTGCGATGCGCTCGTGCCAGAGCACGTAGGAGCGCCGAAACTCGCCGTTTAAGAGCGGTGGCACATTTGGCACATAGAACCAATCGGGCGCTTTTGCTCCGCGTACCGGGTCGTCACCTAAACTTTCAGCCAGGTTCCAGTAGATGCCGCAATCCTGGCCGATCGCGTACTGTCCATCGGGGTGAATGTGATCCAGTAGCGGCTGAATGCTATCGGTGAGTAGCATTGTCTGCGGATGTTCTTGAAAATTCTGCACAATACTGCCGTCCGTCTCAGCAATTGCGTATGATCGGGCCAGGCGACAAGGGTCGCCAGCGAGCGTTTGGTAATCGTCATCGTGCGCTCCTTTCTCGCCTCATGATAGCGCAACCCTCACGGGTTTGTGAAGAAGCTTGTGCTAGCTAGTGGCGGCGAAGCTGCCACTAGCTAGCACAAGCACCGTACAACGTTTTAGGATTGCTATAGCGCATTCATAAACACCGCCGCCAGTTGAGTTGTCGCGGCGTTGACCAAACCCAAAATAGGTGCTGGGTAGACGCCGAGCAACAGCAGCAGTGCCAGCAGCGGCACCAGCGCCCAGAACTCATCGGCGTCGAGATCGGCGAAGTTGCGTTGCTTTGCACCGAGCGGCCCGAGAAAGATGCGCTGGAACATCAACAGCAGCGCCAGCGCCGTCACCACCAGGCCGATAAGTGCCAGCGCCGTGAAGAGCGGTAGCGTGGCCCAGGCCCCGCGGAAGATAAAAAACTCGCCGACAAAACCGGCCAACCCCGGTAAGCCAAGATTGGCAAAGAGCGCGACACCCATCACACCAGCGAAGGTCGGGGCCACCGTGCGCAGGCCGCCAAGCCCGCGTAGCTCGTAGCTGCCGGTGCGTGCGAAGATCAGCCCGGCGAGAAAAAAGAGCGCGCCGGTACTAAGGCCATGCGCGACAAGCTGCATCACGCGCCCCGTTCAGCGCCGATCGCCGGCTGATCGACGCGGCACCACCCGGCAGCGCCGCCGCCGCCGCGATCGCCAGCAGCACATAGCCCATGTGGTTAATCGAAGTATAGGCGATGAGCCGCTTCATGTCGCCCTCGGCCTGGCCCAGCGCGTTGAGGCTCCGATAACGATCGAGAGCAGCGCGATTGCCCCGAGCACTGGCGCAAAATACTGTGCGGCATCCGGCACAAAGGGCAACATAATGCGCAGCATGCCATACGCACCCATCTTGCTCATCACCGCCGAAAGAATAATCGACCCTGCATCGGGTGCGGCGCTGTAGGCATCTGGTAGCCAGGTATGCACCGGCCAGACGCCAAGTTTCACCGCGAAGGCCAGGAAGATCGCCCAGAAGGCGATGCTCGTATAGAGCAAGGAAACCGCCCGAGCACGTCGGCCACACCCAGTAGATCGACATAGTTGAACAACACCTCGCGCAGCGTGGTCTGCACGCCGTTGACCTCCAGACCCTGGCCAAGACGCCCCAATTCGATCAGGTCGAAGGTTGGAATGCCCGCCGCGCGTGTCGCAAGGTAGAGCACTTGGAAGAGCAGCAGCATGCCTAGCGAGCCGACCATCGTATAGATAAAAAAGGTCATCGCCGCACCGCGCCGCTGTGCGCCACCCCAGTTCTGAATGAGAAAATAGGCCGGTACCAGGCTGAACTCCCAGAAAATAAACCAGAAGAAGAAGTCCAACGCGGTAAAATAGCCGAGCAGTGCCGTCTCTAGCAGCAACAGCAGCGCGAAGTGCGCCCGCACACGCTCTGTCACGCGGAACGAAGCCAGCGCTGCGATCGGAAACATAATCACCGTCAGCAACACCAGCGGCAGGCTGATGCCGTCGACGCCAAGAAAGTAGTTGACGCGGATAGCCTCGATCCAGGGCACTCTCTCGACATACTGCACCGTACCCTGGCCGCCCGCTATCGCCAGCGGGTCGAAGCCGAGCAATACGCCCATCACCATGCCGATCGGCAGCAGCATCCAGGCCACCGTGCCCTGCTTGACAACCCGATCATCCCAGCCGGCCAGCGCTATAACGCCGATCAGCAGCAGGCCAAATAGCGGCGTAAACACCAGCAAACTCAGCCAGGGTAGGCCATCGGGTGCTGCGGTGAGATATGGTGGCAGTTGGTTCATAGATTTAGCTGCAGAAGTCAGGAGTCAGAATGCAGAAGCGCAATGCCTCCGATTTTATCTACTAATGGGCCATGGGATCGGGCAAGGTCACTTAGTACACAACCTCCTGAATCCTGAATTCTGACTCCTGAATTCTACCGAATCACATACAAATACAGCGCCGCAAGCAGCACGATACCGCCGAAGAGGTAGACCAGATAATCCTGGGCCTTGCCGGTTTGCAAGCGACGCGTGCGACGGCCACTTGCGGTGGTGCCGCGCGCCAGAGCATCGGGGCCATCGTTGAAGAGCGTGTCGTCGACAATAAAGTTCAGCCGCCCAAGAAAAAGCGTGATGCGGCCTACAGCAGCGATGAGCGGCGCGATCAGGGCGCGGTCGAGCCAACCAGCGATAGCGGTGAGCGCCAGGCCCATTGTGCCGATCACCAAGCTGTAGGCCTCGTCGACCCGATATTTGTTGAGCAGCAGGCCAAAAAGACCCGGCGCACGTCGTTCTAGCGGGTCGTCGTCCTGCGCGCTCGCAAAAGCAGCGCCGTAGCTCCAGCCCAAGGCGATGCCGACAGCAGCCACCAGCAACGAAACGCCGGCTACCAGCCAGTTGAAGGGCGGTGCCTCGTAGGCAAGTATGTCGGCGAGCCAGTGCGCACCTGGCATGCCGGCGAAGAGCGTCGGCAGATTAAAAATCCGCCGAAGACTGCGAAGCTCGCCAGGACAACCAGCGGTGTAATCAGCGTCCAGTCGTTCTCGTGCGGCTGCTCTGGTGCGTGGCTGTCATCGTGGGGCGCGTGTGCAGCCTGCGGTGTTGGCTCGATGTTCACAAAAACACGCGGCTGTGCGCCACGGAAACTGCCGAAGAAAACCGCGCGCCATTGGCGCGTCATATAAAATGCTGTCAGGAACGCTGTCGCCAGCAGCACTGCGAAGACGATCCAGCGGCTATGGGACGCGGCATCGGCCAGAATCTCGTCTTTGCTCCAGAAACCAGCGAAGGGCACAATGCCAACCAGCGCCAGATAACCCGCCGTGTACGTCCAGAACGTCCAGGGCATCAGCCTGCGCAGCCCGCCCATATTCCGGATGTCCTGCGCCGTTTGCTGCGCAGCATACGCATCGCGCGCGTGGATCGCCTCGATCGCGCGGGTGTGCTCCATCGCATGGATGATCGAGCCGCTACCAAGGAAGAGCAAGGCCTTGAAGAAGGCGTGCATCAGCAGGTGAAAAAACGCAGCCAGCCAGCCGCCAATGCCAAGCGCGGCGACCATAAAACCGAGCTGCGAGATCGTCGAATAGGCCAGGATGCGCTTGATATCGAACTGGGCAACCGCGATCGTAGCGGCAAAAAACGCCGTGAACGCGCCGATAAAGGCTACCACCGCTAGCGCTGTCCCGTCGTCGGCCTTGAAGATCGGGTAGGTACGCGCCACCAGAAAGACACCAGCGGCGACCATAGTCGCCGCGTGATCAGCGCCGAAACCGGTGTCGGCCCTTCCATCGCATCGGGCAGCCAGGTATGTAGCGGAAACTGCGCCGACTTGCCGATCGTGCCGCAGAAGAGCAGTAGCGCGCTTGCCCCGGCAGCACTCAAGCCGAAGAGCGCGGGTGTGTTCGCCAGCTCGGTGAGCACAGCCGCGTTAAACAGTTCACCTGCGCCATAACCGAAGCTCAAACTGCCGGTTTGCGTGTAAAGATAGACCATGCCGAGCATCATCAGCACATCGCCAACGCGCGTGACCATAAAAGCTTTCAGTGCGGCGCGATAGGCCTGCGGGCGCTGGAAGGAAAAGCCGATCAGCAGGTACGAACACAGGCCCATCACCTCCCAGGCCATAAAAAACAGCAACAAGTTATCAGCCATACACATCAGCAGCATGGCCGCTGTGAAGAGCGAGGTGAAGGAGAAAAAGCGCGCCTGGCGTGTGTCGCCGCGTAGATAGCCGAGCGAGAAGAGCTGAATACAGGTGCCAATAAGCGTGACCATGGCTAACATCACCGCCACCAGCGGGTCGATGTAGATACCCATGGCAAAGGCGCTCTCGCCGGTGGGTGCCCAGAGTATGCGCTGCACCACATTCGGTACCGGGAACAGCGCACCTTCGAGCTGTGCGCTAAGCGCAGCGCGGTTCATCAGATCGCCATTTGTGGCAAGCAGCCAGCCGCCCGCCACCATCGCCAGCAAGCCAAACGCCCAGGCCGTCGCCAGCGCCAACATACCGATCGCCAGCCAGCCGCTGGCGACGGCGCTACGGCGGATCGGCGTGAAGCTGATCAGCGCACAGGCCAGCAGCGGCAGCAGCGGGATGAGCCAGGATGTCTGCAAAAAAAGCATACTCAACCCTTCAGCGAATCGACACTCTCGGCGTTCACCGTCGTCCAGCTGCGGTAAACAGCGATCACCATCGCCAGACCCACAGCGGCCTCGGCGGCAGCTACAGTAATAATGAAGAGCGCAAAGGTCTGCCCGGTGATAAACTGCGCCTCGTAGTAGCGCCAGAAGGCGATCAAATTGATATTGACCGCGTTTAGCATCAGCTCCACGCCTATTAAAATGCTAACCAGATTGCGGCGGGCAAGCGCACCGAATAAGCCAATGCAGAACAGCGCCGCTGCAACAGTGAGCACCGCCTCGATTGGAACGGCTTGGGTCATACTAACTCCGAGCTACTTTTTGAGCCGCAAAGGCACTGATTTAGGCACATAAAAGCTCGTACTGATTCGACGGTGCTGTATTAGCTGCGGCTGACCCCAAAAAGGTGCGGCCTTCGCGCCCTTCGCGTCTTTGTGCTTAATCCTGCCCGGCTGTCGCGCGCTCTGTGCGCTCTGCGGCTACAAGCGGCTGAGGCGGTTCATTCTGACTCCTGACTCCTGACTCCTGACTTCTTAACGCATGCTCCTCAGCCAGGGTCAGCACGCGGCGGCGGCGGGCGCGCTCCTCGAAGGCAATCACGATCGCACCGATCAGCGCGACAAGCAACAGCAGCCCGGCGATCTCGAATTGCAAGAGGAACTCGCTGACAAAGCCACGGCCAAGTTCTGCCGGGCCAGCCAGCACTGCGGGCGCACCTGCTGGCCCTTGCTGGGGGGGAAGCACCCAGGTGGCGGTGATCAATGCTGGTGCCATCACCAGCGTGAAGAGTGTCACAGCGACCACAGCGCCAACCCACCAGCGCGCCACAAACTGCTGCGCGCCCTGATTGGTTATCTGGCGCGTCAGCATGATCGCAAACAGAATCAGAATGGAAACCGCGCCAACGTAGATCAGCACCTGGACAACGGCGATAAACTCGGCCTCAAGCAGCAGGTACAGCGCAGCAACACCAAAGAACGAAGCGATCAGCCAGAGCGCCGCGTGGATAATATTGCGCACCAGCACCGTCATCATCGCCGCGCCGATAATGAGCGCGGTGATAGCGGCGAAGATCAGTTGGATGACAAGTTCCATAAACCATTTTTGTGATGGTTGTCAACGGCGTTGCTATCGACCAACCATCACAAATCACATCAATCTGCCGATACATCGGCCGATATTGCAAGAGGAGCCAGACGTGCTGCCGTGTGTGCGCGCACAAGCACGAGGTATGCAGCAGCGTTAAGCAACGCAGTGAGCGCGAAGGCCACCAACCAGCGCGGCCAGTCGCCCCAATTCTCTAAGAAAGGCACGCCTTGCGCTACACCCCAGCGATTAAAAACCAGCCAGATCGCAGCGCTAAAGATGTTCACAACGGTCAGCGGGATAAGAAACTTCCAGCCAAAATCCATCAACTGGTCGATACGTAGCCGGGGCAAAGCACCGCGTAGCCAGATCATCACAAAGAAAAAGAAGTAGGTCTTGGTGAGAAAATAGACGCAGCCGAGCACACCGGCCAGCACGTTGAACCAGCCGCTGCCCGCAGGATTCTCTGGCGAGAGCGCCTGCGCGTTGAGCCAATGCACACCCGGCCCTTGCCAACCGCCAAAAAAGATCACGGGCCGTGATCGCGCAGAGCAAGAAGTTCAGCACATACTGCGCCAGATAGAAGAGGCCAAACTTCATGCCGCTGTACTCGGTCATATACCCGGCAACAATCTCCGAGTCAGCCTCGGGGATGTCAAACGGCGTGCGTTCGCCCTCGGCTAATGCGGCGATAAAAAAGGCGATGAACGCAACAAATCCAACCGGCGAAAAAATATACCAGCCCAGGCCGAGATCGGGGATATTAGCGATGTCGCCGATATTGGCGATCAGGCCGCGCTGTGCTTCAACGATCGCCACCAGCGAAAGGCTACCGGTAAACATCACGATCGCCAGCAAGCTCAGCACCGCCGGGATCTCGTACGAGACCATCTGCGCCACCGCGCGCATCGCGCCGAGCAGCGAGAATTTATTGTTGCTCGACCAGCCGGCCATCATCAGGCCAACGGCGCTGACCGAGGAGATAGCGAAGAAGAAGAGCAAGCCAGCGTTGAGGTCGACGGGCACCATGCCCGGCCCCCAGGGCAACACCGCGAACATAAACATCGTCGGCGCGACCACGACACAGGGTGCAAGCAAATGCACCCATTTGTCGGCGCTGGTCGGCACGATATCCTCTTTGGTGAACATCTTCACACCATCGGCGATCGGCTGAAGCAGGCCTTGCGGGCCAACCCGGTTCGGGCCGATCCGGTCTTGCATCTTCGCGATCGCGCGGCGCTCGTAGTAGGTGAAAAACAGCATCTGGAAGGGCGCAACCAGAAACAGCAGCGTTGCCACCACCATATAGCCGAGCAGTGCAACTAGCCATTGTGGCGCGTTCAACCCGAGCGTCGTGTTTAGAATATTGTTGAGGATGTCAGTCATGGTGTGAACTGAGAGCACAGAACTGAGAGCGTAGAGCACAGAACTAAGGAACCAGGGAACCAAGAACTAGGCGCTTGCCACAATCTGCAATCTGCAATCGTACTAGCTCCCGATGAATGTCGCGCCAAGAAACCCGATGTACGCTGCCAGGCCAAGCAGCCCGACCGGCCGGCCAGGATATGAGTTGCGGGACACCGCTGGCGCGCATAAAACACAGGCGGCCAGGCAGATCCAAGTGAGCGTGTGGCCCCAGCGGATGAGGAACCAGCGTAGACCACCTACCCCGACCGCACGCTCGGCGGGCCAGACAAAGACCCAAACGAGTGCCACGGCCAGACATCCTATGCCCCAAAAGATGAGCGGGACGCCGAGAAATCGTTCGTTCACCGAGCTCCTTGTTATTCAGGATCGCTCTGCTGCGCCGCCTTCTTCGCGGCATTCGCCGCACGAATTGCAGCAAGCTTCGCTACCTTCTCGTCGGCAGGCGTCGGGGTTTCCGCTGGTGGTGCAACCGGTGAGTCCGGGTTCACATCACTTGCACTATTGACAGGCTCGATCGGTGCCTCTACCTCAGCTGCCGCTTTTTTGGCCGCGTTGGCCGCACGGATCGCGGCAAGTTTTGCTGCCTTCTCATCAACAATGGGCACTGCTTGGGCTTTAACTTCCGCCCCAGCTGCCATCTCAGGCACAACGCTCGGTTCTCTGTGCTCTGCGCCCCTGGTTCTGCGTTCTGGGTTCTGCGTTCTGGGTTCTGCGTTCTGGGTTCTAGGTTCTGGGTTCTGGGTTCTAGGTTCTGAGTTCTGGGTTCTAGGTTCTGCGTTCTGGTT
>JAAUTF010000181.1 GCA_012031775.1 Candidatus Altimarinota bacterium
TTGACGTACTTAAGATTGGAGGCGAGTAAAAGAACAAAGTAGAATTTTTGCAGCACGCTTATCTCAGTATATCGCTGGAGCGCCAACCCCTCTCCTTGAAGTGAGAAAGGATAGAAAGAACGAAATGTGTTAGCTCTGTACTGTAAGTGCTCAAACCATTCAATGACCTGATATGTCCACTTGTCCTCAATCTCGGCAGCTGCTAATCTGCTTCCTTCTGTCACCTCCTCTTCTACTTCGTCAAGCTCACCGCCCAAATCTTTACGTTCGCGAATACGGTCAAGCACATCAGCCTGAGAGACGAATCCATCGGCATTGGCAAAACAAAGTAATTCGATATAATCAGCCCAAACGAACGAGTCAGAACGTGCAGGGAGAGCATCAAGACTTAGTAAAGGTGTGTCAGTAATATTAGTCAAGTTCATCCATTCGTTGCAAAGCCACCAGTCGCATGGCCTTGAGCAAATCTGCCATCTCTCGCAACACTTCCTCATCCGATTTTGTGACTTTTACAAGATGAAGCTGGCCTTGTGCTGCAAGCAATAAGCTTTTAGATTGATGTAAAAGCTCTGTAAATGCTTCTCTTGGGGCCTTTGTTAAAAGAAATGCGCTTTCAAGAGCTTTTGTCTCGCGTAAAGCTGCAAGAGACCGCTTGTCAGCAACAATTTCGCTAAGTTTTCGTAGGTTTCTCGATTCTCCGATAACCGTTTTTCCAGTCGCAAGTTGTTTTTCGAATACCCATCTTGCAACTTCCTCTAAATGTGATTGATTAACATCTTGTATCCTGAATTTTTCGCTGTTCACACCTAGATGTGTTGCAATATTGCTATAGTTTAGCGCTGTGGTTAGCAACGAAAAACTAATACCCTCCTCGTCTAAATTTTTAATACCATAAAATCGCTGTCTTCAATAAGCTCATAAACTTCAAGTCCAATAAGTAATTTAGCAACGTAATCAGATCGACTTCCAATAATCTTTGCTAAACGCTTGTGTTGTACATCTACGTCTTCACCTTGCATCGTCTCAGATAGTTGACGAAGGTATTTGGCTTTTGCCAACGAACTCCATTGTTTAATGCCCGTAATATGTCGATATCCGAGATAATCAAGAATATCTTCACGACGATTAAATATCAATACAGGCAAACGTTCAGGTCGAAATTGTGCTTCTTTCGCAGCAGTACTAACAGCTGTTTTTTTAATTGATGCCTTTTCAGGATCTAGAAGAAGCTTCACCGCTGTTAGTCGCCTATTTCCTTCAATAACAATATACTTCTCATTTGAATTACGTACAACAAGTAAAGGTTCTCCGCTAAAGTAGCCTTGCTGTGCGATTGAATTCATTAGCTCCGGAATAGTCGAGTCCCGCAACATCCAGTCGATCACGGCTTGCTCGTCTTTTCCCTCCACTTTTCCTGGCAAGCGCGGGTTGAGAGGATCATACAGGAGATCATTCACGGGTATGTATTGAATATTTGAGTTGGTCGGGATGTGTGTCATATAAACAAATCCTTCTCACTTATTTTTACAGAATTGAAATATTCAAAGACTTGAAAGTGCCGTTGATCGATGCTTGGAAATTGGGTCTTCTCCCCCTTACGTGTTGAGCGATGGAGGGGCAACAACGGTTGAGAGGAGTTCCTTGATAGTCCAGCGGTGGTCGGATAGTCCCGCCTCCATCGCTGGCGTCTGGCGTTTCCAGCGACGCTGCCCGTCGCGCTCGGGGATCGAGAGTGTATCGAGGGTGCGCGTGAGGTTGTACACCCAATCCTCCCAGGCACACGCCGCCTCCCATGCCTCGCGCTGCTTGGAGTAGGACAAGGTTTTGCGGACCAGGCGCCCGTTCATCTGTCGAGCGGTCAAGTTAGTCCGCTCCACATAGGCGGTATGACCACCCACCTGCGCAAGCACCTCCTCCGGGTCGCCGTAGACAACCGTGATATGGACGGCAGTGAGCTGGTAGCCTGAGCGTTCTTTAACGACCTGGACATACTGCCAGTCTGGGTGCGGCTGCGTGCGTGTCGGGGGGCGTCCCCGCCCGCAATAGTCTGGAACTTCGCCCCACGTGTCCACCAGCGCCGTTCGATAATCGCCGTTGCCATCCGTCGCCATCGGCGGCGGGGCATCAGGATGGCCACGCTCTTTGAGTTGGGCCATCAAGTCGTGCGCGACCTGCTCTTCGGTTTTGCCAATCGCCCGTCCCACCCGCAGGCGCGTGTCGCTGTCCAAGCTTATGCCACGCCAGAAACTGCCACGTTCTGCCTCCTCCGCGAGCCCCTTTTTTCGCCCTTGTGACCCACAAAGGTCCACAGGGCGTCGAGTTGGGCTCGGTTGAGCTTGTAATTGGCCAACAATAGGGCCTCGATCCGTTCGACGTGGTCGGCGGCGGTACGCAACCAATCCATCACGGTTTCTTCCTTTACGCCTTTGACCCGATGGATCGCGGCCAAGCTGTTGCGCTCAGCCAGCAGAGCCAGGCACTCGATGATGGTTTCCTGCGAGCGATGGCGATTGTAGAACACGGTGCCGATTGTTTCTACAAAGGTTTGGTAACAGACCTTACACTGGTAGCGCTGTATTCCCGCCCGTGTACGCCCAAACTTGCGGATGTTGCCCGCCACAACCTTGCCGTATAGCTCGCAGCCAGGGTTCCAACAGAAACTGCTCGGCGCGACCAGCTTGCCCATTTCCCGCTCCATAACACCCTCCCGCCACATCGATTGCTATGGATATGATACCATCAACGCACAAGGGGTAGAAGACCGGAAATTGTTATATAGACAAATCACCCAAAAGTCGGACAGCCAGACATACTGCACCGCATGAGCAAGCAATACGCAGAAACCAAGCTCCTCGGGACTGTCCGACTTTTGCCTGATGTCTCTATATATGTTCAAATAGCTCCCCTGGTTGAATATCAAAGAACCGAGCGAGTTGATCGATCACTTCTAAATTAACCAGTTTCAAAGGCGGGCCTTTTTCACTACCATCACTGGTAGAGTACCAGATACGCCGCGCTGTGCTCATAGGAATTTTCGCCTCGCGCTGCAGCGAAGAAATGTTGAGACCACGGGCTTCCGCAAGCTCTCTAATGCGTAGGCGAACTGCCACAGCTCTATCTCCCCAAAAGCATTCACAATTAGTGTATCATCATGGACACATACCTAGTGCAATGTATTATTAATAATACATTGCACTAGGTATGTGTCCGAACGAGAGTTGACATCGTATAGCAAAAAAGTTCTCGGGCGTTAATTTATAGAGAAATCTTTCTAGGAACGGACAGACGAGATTGCCACCATATTTGACAACAAAGGATCTCGGAAAGCGACGGGTTTCACGTTCGTGTCGAAAGGCAGCCGCGAGTGAGGCGAGATCCGGGTGGATATGATGATGGTGGATGATGCGGCACACGGCTTTCCAGACGTACTCCTGCGGGTAAGGTCGGGCGCTCCAACGAGGTGAACAGCATCTTGTGCTGCCTGCCTTTGATGATCCGCGACAGCGACCGAAAGCTGAACAACTCAGCTTCCTCTCGTTCTTTGAGCCGGTACTTGAGGATGACGACGACGGTGCTGGAAGCGAAGGTAATGAAGACGATGCGGAGCAGGTCGATCCTTCAACAGATGCTTGACATGCCGCTAACCACTATTCTTTAAGTTGTGTGCAGCGTTACAGATCAGACGTTTCCGGTACTCCCTGGCGCTCAAGCAATACTTGTGCTTCTTCTAAGGCTGCGGGGCTAATATCGACGCCCACGGCTTGGCATCGCTCGATGTGTGCAAGTGCATAACTCAATGCTGTACCACTGCCACAAAACGGGTCGAGGATCGTTCCACCAGGTGGAAGCGTCGCTTGGATAGGAATACGGACTAATTCCTCCGGAAACACGGCCATATGCTTCTTAAAGGTCGGAGCTGATCGAATCATCCACACCGAGGGCGGAGCTTTCGTTGGACGCTCGCCCTGCGATGGCACCGCCACTGCCCCGGCATTAAAGTAATACTTCCGCCCCAGCACAAAATGGAACATATACTCGTGTGCTGCCGCACAACGGTCATCGACCGGATCAGGCGTCGGGTTGACCTTGTACCACACATTATCATTACGAACAATCCAGCCCTCATCTTGCATCGCAATCGCGAACCGATGCGGAATAAGGAGCAGTTGTTTTGGCGTACAGAGCGGGCGCGGCCCGGACGCATCTTGTGGACGGAGAAATCGGCGATGCCGTTGTTTCTCGTCAGGCCCGTGTGGGCGACCCTTACCACTCCAGTAGGTATCTCCAAGGTTGACCCACAGGCCCCCAGAAGGTTTCAACACACGCTTTGCAGCCTGAAACACCTGTACGAGCCGCTCAATGTACTCCTTGGGGTGTTGTTCCAATCCGATCTGATTTGGTACACCGTAATCTCGTTGGCCGTAATAGGGCGGTGAGGTCACAATGCAATCCACAGACGCGGGAGGAAGCAGCGCAAGTATCGCAGCAGCTTCACCGCGATAGAGCGATACACGAGTGTTGCGAAAATACGCCCCTAACCCAGCCTGCTCACTCAGTGCCTGCTGAACTTGCTGGAGCACGCGCGGCACGTAGTTTGGGTGATAGATAACATCAAACATGCGTTCGATAAGCTCAACCGTTCGTTGTTGAGTCCATCGATCATCTGAAAATCCGTAGCTTGTCGCACCACACTGAAGGAGATCGTTGAGCGCACGCAGCTGTTCTGATGTCATCCTCGCTGTTCGTCCACGTCGAGGTGTCACGTCACAATGAGACGTACTAGGCACAACCTGCTGTTGCACGTCTTCTGTCGCTGAACTGTTCCCTGGAATATCTGTCTTTCTAACATGTGCTGGTGACATTGCTCCATTCCTGTTCAGCACGTCGGAAAAGGGCCGTTACACACCGTGATGCGTGGCCCAAAAAGAGTCAACCTATGAAGCGTTAGAGCGGGCAAAAGATGAATGAACGTACGCTATCAACACGCCTATTATATGGGGAATTACCTTCATAGGCAACTATCATGAATCAAAATCGTTGGCGGAGTCGCTTCATTTGGCTCGTGCAAATCATCTTGCGTCTTATTACTCCATACGCTCGCTACGGCTACCACAGGAAGAGGCCACATTATGCGCTATCATCAAAAGCACTCGCCGGTTCGAGCCAGCGCACCCGCTTTCCGTGCTGGCACGCGTAGGCAATCTCACGGCGTGTCGAATCACCCACATAGCCCCCGACGTTCAGCACCAGTATTTCATCAGCCAAGTCGACCTTGCGGAGATGGAGCGTATCAAGATCGTCCTTGATACGCTCCATCTCCGCATCATCCGCACCGATCGATTATCAATGGCATCCTGTGGCTCAAACGCACCGGAGCGTCGTGGCGCGATATTCCCGAACGCTATGGCAAATGGGAGACGATTGCGAGCCGCTACTACCGCTGGTGCCAAAAGGGGCTTTGGCAGACTATGTGGGAGCAGGTGCAAGCACACGCCGATGCACGTGGGGCGCTGGACTGGGATACGCACTATGTTGATAGCAGCGTGATTCGAGCGCATCAGCACGCGGCGGGTGCCTATTACACCATATCTAAAGCGGAGGCATTGGGGCGCTCGCAAGGCGGCTTTAGCACCAAGATCCATCTGCGTGCTGAGGGTGGCGGCAAGCCGATGACCTTTGTCTTGACCGTTGGGCAGCGCAACGAAGCTGTGGTCTTTGAACAACTGATGGAGCACGGCGCAGTCAAACGACCGGGCGTTGGTCGTCCGCGCCTGCGACCCAAGCGGGTGGTCGCGATAAAGCCTATAGTAGTCGGCGTATTCGGCAGTACTGTCGTCAGCATGGGCTGGCCTACACGATCCCGCGCCGCGTCAACGAGCGGCGCACCGGGCCGTTCAATCGGGCTATCTACCGCCAGCGCAATCGGATCGAGCGGCTGACCAACCGGGTCAAGCAGTTTCGCCGGATCGCGACCCGCTACGAGAAATGCGCCCGCTACTACCTGGGCATGATCACGATCGCCGCAATCTTACTCTGGCTGTAGTTTGCAAACACGCCCTAGTGATCACACCAACCCTCCACTGATTAATTACAAAGATGTGGTTCACGGCTCTAACACAATGGTCGCCTCATCTAGCGAGTCTATTCCCATCCAGCCTATAGCTTCGGTTTCGGTACGCAAGCTCCCGTCGTGCTCAAAAGGAGCTAGGAAGTCGCGCGGCGCTTTGAGTTCACTGGAGAGAGCGGCCGCGCGCAGATACTTGCGGGCGATGGGCACGCTCATCCCTGCGCGGGCGGCGGCCTGTTCGAGGGTCTTTCCCTTGGTGCGAGAGCGGAGCATCAGCTGTACCTCGGTGTCGGTCTTCATGGCCTCTCCTTCTGAGGGCCATGGTACGGGGAAGCGGGGCAAAGCGGGTCAGCCGCGCAGGGAAAGTTCTAATCGTCATGAGGTTCTAGTTTACTGCGTCGTTGGACACGTGCGTCCTGTGTCGTGTGTTAGCCATGGTGTCATTCCTTTGCGCGCCAGCAAAAGGCGGTAGTATACCTCAAACTCGCCCTGTTTAGAACGCACCGCTTACACAACGTATCTCACACCCTCTGCCGGGAAAGATTTTATGACAATATCTTTATGCTCTTTTCCGGGCATTGTATGACAATATTGTTATGTAGTACATTACTTCGGATAGAACATTCTTTCGTTCCTTTCACAAGTGTATGACACACCTGACCTATACTGATGCGATTACACCCTACCGACCTTTGTTGGTTCGGCCCGCATCAGCTCTGCCGCATGTTGACGTGTTGATGACTCACGTCAATACACCGCCTTTTTGCCCAACGATGTGACGCGTCTATACTATGCGCCGTCGTTGCTCTCATGCACCTGACGGTCGTTGCTCATCAGTGGTCATACGTGTTCGTCCTGTCGCTCGTCAGTATTCGCTTTACCCACCCCTGGATGAGGAAGCTATGCGTTCGTTACCTCGCACTCTGGATCGGATCACCCACGCGCTATCCTGGTGCCTGATTGTCGCGCTGCTCGCTGCCCTCTGCCCTGCCCCGGCACCGCTCGGTGCCCAAGGCAGCGGCAGTATTGTCCGTTTTGAAGACAGTGCAGCGGGCTGGACGCCCACCGGCACCTGGAGCAGCGCCTCGGTCGGGGTAGCGAGTGGCGGGACGGTACGCCAGTCAAAGACGGCCACGAGCACGCTGACGTTTACCTTTACCGGCCCCTGGATCCACCTGGGCTTGCGTGCCGCCACCAATGCCGGCAAGGTCAACGTGAGCATCGACGGGGTGAGCCGAGAGGTGCTGGACACCTATGCACGCCAGGGGACGACGATCAGCCGCAGCTATGGCGATCTTGGCGGCGGTGCCCATACGCTGACGCTGACCGTGCTGGGGCAGCGCAATAGCTTCGCGAGCGACTCCTTTGTCTTTGTCGACTATGTCGATGTGTGGGATGGTCTCGCCGTCGCTGAAGGTACCTTCGATCAGAGCCATACGCGGGTGGCGCGCAGTACGGATTGGTCGTCGGTGACGCAAAGCGCCGCGCAGGGCGGCAGCTATCTACGCGATGGTGCCAATATCTGGTTTCCGTTCACCGGCAGCTCGGTCAGGGTGGATACCTGGGCGGATAGCAGCACAGGCCAGATCCGCATCTTCATCGACGGCGTAAGCCAGGGGGTGTTTGACCTCGCCAGCTCGACGGCGGGTGTGCGCACCTTCAGTTTTGATCAGCTCAGCGCTGGCCCCATGTCTTGTTGGTGCAGGAATACCGCGGGCGCGCGACAATCGACGCCTTCCGCACGCCGGGCGTGGCCCCCTTTGTCACCCCGCCGTCACCCGACGCGATTCAGCGCTTTGAAGAAGACGATCCCGCGCTGCGGTTCAACAGCGTCGGCTTCGACACGACGACGACCGCCTGGGCGATGTTTAGCTCGGATCGTCTGAGCCGCCGCTACGGCGTCTGGTCGAAAACGGTCAATACCACCGTTGCGCTCACCTTCACTGGCTCCTGGGTGAGTCTCGGGCTAGGGACAGCTCCCAACGGCGGCCTGGTTGACGTGCAGATTGACGGAGTCAGCCGGGGTGTCGTCGACACCTACAGCCGCTTTGATGATGTGCTAAGCCTGGTCTACCCCGACCTTGGCCCAGGTGACCACACCATCACCCTGACCGTGCTCAATCAGCGCAACGCGTTTGCCAGCGATACCCGCGTCCATCTCGATTATATCGATGTCTGGAACGGGAATCTCCTGCCGACAGGCACGTTTGAACAGGACGCTGCCCGGCTGTGGCAGAGTGGTGGGTGGGACAGGATTACGCAGAGCAGTGCCAGCGGCGGGAGCTATAGTCGTGATGGCCACAATCTCTGGTTTCCGTTTACCGGCACCAGCGTTAGTCTCGATGTGTGGAGCGATACCACGGGTGGTACCGTCCAGCTCTTCATCGACGGGGTACTCGTCACCACGCCCGACCTCAAACGCCCCACACCCGGCATCCAGACGATCAGTATCGGTGATTTAGCCGACGGCCCCCATATCTTGCACCTGAACGCGTATCGTGGGCGGGCGACCGTCGATGCCATCCGGACGCCCGCGAGCCCGCCCTTTGTCACGCCGCCCACGCCCAGCGGCATCGTGCGGTATGAGGAAGATCACGCGGCCCTGCGCTACAACGGTGTGCCGTTTGAGCGCACTGCCAGCAGCTGGCATAGCTTGGCGACCGGGCGTGTCAGTGCGGGGTATGGCGCATGGTCAAAGACCAGCGGTAACACGGTTGCCCTGACGTTCAGTGGCTCCTGGGCGCAGCTTGGCTTTTTACGAGCACGGCGAGCGGGAAAGCCGAGGTGCGCATCGATGGCGTCAGTCGCGGCGTGATCGACACCTACAGCCCGAGCGACAACGTGCTGAGTGTCGTCTACCCCGATCTTGGCCCGGGAACCCATACCCTGACCTTGACGGTGCTCAATCAAAAGCACAGTAGTGCCAGCGATACCCGCGTCCATCTCGATTATATCGATGTCTGGGACGGTACCGCGCTGCCGGATGGCACCTTCGAGCACGACGATCCGCGCCTTATTCCCAGCAGCAATTGGACAGTCGCCACGCAGACGCAGGCGCGCAGTGGCAGTTATCTTCAGGGTGGCAGTAATCTCTGGGTGCCGTTTAGCGGTGATGGCCTCACCTATCAGGCCTGGGTGACGAGCAATGGCGGCACGGTCGATCTCCTCGTCGATGGCCAGCTGCGCCAGACAGTCAGCTTGCAGCGCAGTACGGCGCGCCTGGAGGCCTGGACGCTCACGGGCCTCGGAAACGGCCCGCATGTGCTCCAGATCCGCACCGCCTCCGGTACCGCGACCATGGACACCGTCACCGTGCCTGGTCACCTGCCTGGCGCAGCGCCGACAGGGCTGGCGCGTAGTGAGTGCTAGCGATACCAGCCTGACGGTTGCCTGGGATGCGGCGACTGCCAGCGCCGGTATTGCCGACTATGATGTCTTAATCGGTGGTGTTGTGGCGGGCACAACGGCGGGAACCGCGTTTACCTTGAACCAATTGCTCCCTGGCACGTCGTATGCCGTCACGGTTCGGGCGCGCGACGCGGCAGGCACCGTGTCGGCCAGTAGCGAAGCGCTCACCGCGACAACCACCGGGATCAACAATAGCATCACCCTGTACGCCACGCTGAGTCCAGGGGACGGTGACAACCGATGAACGCGTGGTGATCTGGTGATCGAGCCCGCGATCCGCCAGCGGCCAATCTCGTCCCCGGCTACTCGCGGGGCGATCGACCTGGTGCCGTCGGGG